>NZ_KI911318.1:300000-572383 GCF_000513855.1 Desulfurococcus amylolyticus Z-533 | reverse complement strand
CATCATTTCCGGAAACAACATAGCAAACAACAAGGAAGGCATCTTTCTTGACTCTTCTTCATATAACAGCATTAGCGGAAACAACATAGCAAACAACGTTGGTGGCATCTATCTTGGCGGTTCTTCATACTATAACAACATTAGCAGAAACAATATAACAGCAAACAACAATTGTGGCATCAGTCTTTCCTCTTCATACTATAACAGCATTAGCGGAAACAACATAGCAAACAACAATTGTGGCATCAGTTTTTCCTCTTCATCTAATGACATCATTTCCGGAAACAACATAGCAAACAACAAGGAAGGCATCTTTCTTGACTCTTCTTCATATAACAGCATTAGCGGAAACAACATAACAGCAAACAACGAATGTGGCATCAGGCTTGACCATTCTTCAAACTATAACAACATTAGCAGAAACAACATAACAAACAACGTTGGTGGCATCTATCTTGGCGGTTCTTCAAACTATAACAACATTAGCGGAAACAACATAACAAACAACAATTGTGGCATCAGTTTTTCCTCTTCATACTATAACAGCATTTCTGGAAACAATATAACAGCAAACAACGAATGTGGCATCAGTTTTTCCTCTTCACGTCATAATGACATCATTTCCGGAAACAACATAGCAAACAACAAGGAAGGCATCTTTCTTGACTCTTCTTCATATAACAGCATTAGCGGAAACAACATAGCAAACAACTATATTGGCATCGAGCTTTGGAATTCTTCAAACAATATAATCTATCATAACAACTTCATAAACAACACCGGGCAAGTCTACAGCAACGCTTCAATAAATGATTGGGATAAAGGTTATCCTTCTGGCGGAAACTGCTGGAGCGACTATAAAGGAGTTGATGAGAAAAGCGGTCCAAACCAAGATCAGCCTGGGAGCGATGGAATAGGTGATACGCTATACGTTATTGATGCCAACAATATAGACCATTACCCTTTGATGTGTGCATTAAATGAGACAACACCATCCACATCCCCGCCCACATCCCCGCAGACAACACCATCCACATCCCCGCCCACATCCCCGCAGACAACACCATCCACATCCCTACAATATATTGTAGCTGTAGCGATAATCGTCTTCGTTGGGATTATAACGAGTATGATGATTATAAAACGGAAAGGCTGAAAAACAAAACACAAACCCCCTGATTTTTCCACGCCCCTCCTCTTACGAGGCCTATGCCTGTGGCTGTTCCACTAAGGTTTTTCGGAAGTTTTATTTTTTGAATCAATCTTTGCCAAGCTTTGAGAAAGAGGGATGCAAACTGAGGGGAAACATTTTTGAACCGACGCTTCTTCTGCTTTTGCGCGACAACTTTAACCTTTAGCGTCCAGGTAATTAAAGCAGAACCTGCAACAATCATCGTGCCAGACAATTATCCAACCATTCAAGGGGCTATTAATGCTGCTGGCCTCGGCGATGTTATATACGTGCGGGCTAGAACGAGTTATGAGCACTTGGTTGTGGGCAAGGGCATATCACTTGTAGGCGAGAATACGCTTTCCACCATTACCGATGGAGGGGGCGTCGACACGGCAGTTTATGTCACCGCAAGCCATACTTCTATAAGGAATTTTACAGTAAGAAACAGTGGTGTCGAGCGGCTTAACAGTGGCGTACGCCTCAATGGGGTTAGCAACAGCACGGTTCAAAACAATCCTGGACAACTTTGACGGCGTGCGCATTGAAGCATCATCAAACATCAAAATTCTCGGCAACAACATAACGCGCTCTACAGGGCTGCAAAACTCGGATGGCATTTACATCGACGTTTCTGAAGGCGTGACAATCCAGGGCAATGAGATAAGTATGGTTGCTTACACCACACGAATACGGGACTTCCAAATAACTTCATACAAAACAAAAAAAACTCGAAGGCTATGTCCTCGAAGGCCATGTCGTGCTTACCGGTTCATCAAACAACTTCATATCTAACAACCAAATAACGCGCGTGCGCTTAGAAAGCGCTTCAAACAACAACATTGAGGACAACCAGATAACAAAATATGGCAAAATCATAGTGGATTCGTCAAGCGACACGGTTATCAGGCGGAATATAATAACGCAATCTTATGGTATTTCACTTAGTAGCTCACATAATAATATTATTGAGGGTAAATACATGGCAGAGAACGGTGGGACTGCCCTTAGTATTTCTGGAAGTGAAAACACCGTATCCTATAACTACATTATTACGAAAAATACAAAGTACAACGCATACGGCATCACGTTACCGAGTAGGGGCAACAAGGTTTTTCCAACAACATAACACTTAACCGTGTAGGCATCGAAGTTGGGGATGAAGATAACTTGGTTTTCATAACAACTTCATAGACAATTACCAGCAAGCGAGAGGTGGGGGGTATAATCTTGACGGAGGATATCCGACTAGCGGCAACTATTGGAACACTTATGCTGACGTTGATCTTTACGGTGGGCCGTATCAAAGTGAAACGGGTAGTGATGGTATATGGGACAAACCGTATCTTCTCAGCTATTGCACAGACAGGTATCCTCTTGTAGACCCGTGGACAGGCATTTACAGAAGAATGACGGTAGAGACCAGAGCTTACAAAATATTCGTTAATGAAACGCCGTTTAATGTGTTAACGGAGTCAAACATGACGATAACAAGCTTAGACCTTAACGTAAGCTGAAAAAGTCTGACCGTAAACGCAAGTGGACATATAGGGTGTACGGACTTCTTAAACATAACAATACCAAAACAGATGCTTGACGCCCAATTATCAACAAGCTGGATAATTAACATCGCAGAAGCATCGCCGCTTCAAACACACATGACAGAAAACACCACTCACACCTCAATCTACGTAGCATTTGAGGTGACAAAACCACCACATCAAATAGAATTCCAGGGGACAAACGTGATCCCCGAATTTCCTCCAGCCACAATTCTATCACTATTCACACTAACCGCTTTAATCGCAACCGCTCTCTTAAAGAAAAAGAGAAAGTGAAATCTGGCGATGTAGCAAGAAAATAACACAAGCAAAAAGATTTTATAAAATACACGCGGTTAATCTGTTTTATGGAAGAAGAAATTCTTTTAAAGGAAGCGTCGACCGTCTTAGAGGATTTATGGGGTTATATGCACAGAGGGGTAACCTGTTCTGACTTTCAGTTTGTTGCGATTCTCGGGATCGAGAGGGAAGGTTGAAGATTTTGGTGACGATGAGGTTGTCGGATTTGTGAAGTTTGGGGTTAATGGTATGGGAGTATGCCTGCGTGATGGCAGGGTTGAGCGTTTTAGGTTTAGGCTATGGAAGCGTGACGCGCTTATTGAGAGATTTAGAGTGTGAAAGGCGATTTACATGCGGCTTGGATGTGGATTGACTCTGTTACGATGGCTATGGCCGCTATCGGACTGTTATTATGGTTAGCATCTCTGTTCACATCGCGGATGATTGCATTGCCAACACCTTTTACCGGTGTGCCCATCACCCCTCGGGAGCAGCTCTCTATGTGCTTCTTCACTTGGGGCGTATTTGGTCTTTTCGGTTCAAACTTTTCTTTGTATACATTATAATCGTTATTTTAGGAGTAATTTAATTAATGTCAAGGGATGTCTGCATTTTCGGTCTTTCAGGTTTTATGGGAGCAGCTATTAGCCTAACAATTATTCCTTTAATTCAGAGTCAAACTTTCAGTCTTGAACGCCCAGCCCCTTTTGGCAGTATAGAGTTCTTACGTTTTCGACCAGATGTGGGGCTATTGCTCTACATATTTGGAGCATCATAATATTTGTATCAGGATATTTCGGAGATAGGCATGCGTTTGGTTTGCCTCCGCCACCGCCCTCAACAGAATAGCATAAATCTTAAATATTTTTATTTTTTTATTTAGAAAGTTAGCTAGCAGTGTTACTCCGTGGATAACCGTTAAGGCTTACTACTTCTATCAAGTATATTCTAAAAATTATAACCTTTTTGAAATTTATGATCTTGTCTCAAAAGACATAAGTGATTGGACAGGCAAAAGCTCAGTTGATAGCCTATTCTATTTATCAATTTTGTTGTATATAATTAGCATAGTCTTGGCGCTCGTTGGGATGATAAGCAAAAAACTTCTCTCAGTTGCGGGAATATCTGCAGAACTATCCAGTGCATTGTTTTTCGCTGGGATGAACAGGTTAAAAAATGTGTTGGCAGAACTATTGGGATTGATTGCGGCATTCAATGTTGACACTGGAATAGGCCCAGCAATAACAATAACTGGAGGAATGATCCTTCTATTTGCATCCGCAGTTCGAGAAAGAACACTCACCTCACCAGAGGACCGCGCCAAAAAAGCTTTGCCCCCACCTCCACCGCCACAATAAATGCAATTTATGATTCTTTTAGTGTCTCCTAACAGAAGAGGGTTACTTCATAATGTATTATAAATCAAATAACAGCCGTTAATCACACAAATCAACATTGGATAGTTCCATTAGTCGCTGCTAACAGAAGTTGATATATGTGTTTTTGATGTTTTAGGGATAAGTGGTGGGCGTGTTTATGACGAAGGGATAGACCTCGCTTCTCAAGGTTTTTCTGAATGAGGTAAACGGTATATATGTTAACTTCTCCGGGGTTAGAAGCATTAGGGGTTTTGTTGAAGAGCTGTTGAAGCATGTTAAGAGGCTGGATATGGAGTTTAGGATAGGGTCTGTGTCAATTAGCTGGACTAGACTGGCTGAGGATGTTTTCTCAAGGTTTGAGGGGAGGGTTGTTGGGCTTGATGAGGTTCAGGAGCTTCCAAGCAACTACATGCTGAAGTTGCTTAAGAAAATCTAGGACACCTATGACATAAGACTTGTTTTCACAGGCTGTTTTTCGATTTAGCGGTGAATTTAAATGCTTTTGTTCACATGTAAATACTTGTTTATGAGTGAAGAAGTTGCGTAAGCCCATCTCTGTGATCCGCGCTGCGGTGAGAGGGGCTAGGAGGGTGAGGGTAGCCAAGGTCGTCCTAAGACTGGTCAGGCTGGGCAACGGGCTGACCCTAGACAGGGACGTCGTCGGGACTGTAAACATAGGATTGAAGCACCTATCCACAGATGGGAGCCCCGTGGCGTTGGGCTCGACGGGATCCCATGAGGTGCGGGTGAAGCTAGTGAACCCGCACCAAGGGTCAACCCCACCCACGGAATTAAAAGTAATTGAAACCAATTAAAAGTACCGCGGGTGGGGAGACGCTCTACACTAATCCCTAAAACATTGTTTTTATCTCTTATCACCTTTTCTCCAGCTTAAGCCATTGCTCTATAAGGTTTACACACTCATGGATGCTTCTACAGGTGGACCAGGCCTTAATGTACAGTAGATTACCCAGCGCTTTCCTCGTGTCGTCGAGGTGTATTTCCCTGCGATGTATATAATGGATGCTCCACCCAAGCACCTGCTTTTCTCCCTTAATGATCTAAGTATTTTGAGAGCCATGGATGCTTTATCCGGGTGGTACTCTATCGCATTATAGTGAAACAGCTTATCAACCTCCATTACCTTCAATGCTTCGAGAGTTTTCTCAGGCATATTCCAGCTGAGGGTTGAAGTGATGAAGCCATGGCTTAAAGCATATCTAAGTATCTCTATTGCCACGGTATTCAATCTAACCTTTTCACCAAGTGAATCAGTGAACTCTAACTCGGAGACCCTTTTAAACGGAGGATTGAGAACGGATATGTCGTCGTGATCCCAAAGGGTGCCATCGAGATCCATGAATAATATGATGCATTGATCCATTCATGTCCACTGTTTAACAGTGTTTTTTAAAATGCATAGATTTAAATCCACGCCCCCTACCTATATTAGGGTGTGACCCATGGATGCTTTCAGTAAGAGAATAAGGGTTATCATTGTTTTACTGGCTGCATATGTATTGGTCTACTTCCATAGAACTATGACGGGAGTAATGAAGCCGGAGATAGATTACTACTCGGGGTACTACGGTGTAAATGCTGAACTATTGCTGGCTATAATGTCCTCCGCTTACTTCTACGGGTATGCTGCGAGCCAGTTCTTCACGGGACCCTTGATCGATTATTACGGTGTTAAACGCATTGGATCAATAATGCTTACAATGCTTGGGGTTGGCACAGTATTAATGAGTGTGCCGAGCCCTAATACGCTTGTAGCCGGGCGTCTTCTAATCGGTATATCCGCGAGCGTCGTGTTTCTATCATACATGAGGTCCGCCGCGCTTAGCTTTAAGATAAGCTACCAAGGGAGGCTATCCTCTTACGCGTTATTCGCTGGCAGTATAAGTACGATAGCCGCTACATATCCCCTCCGGCTAATGCTTAATAGTATTGGCCTCTCATCAACATACATTATACTAGCGCTTTTAGCATTCACGCTAGCACTCCTAACATATCTTACATCAAGCGATATAGGGGGGAAGAAAAAGGATAGCTCTTTCCTGAAGCAAGCCTCATTAATAGGTAGTATTGCTAGGAATCCACATAGCTGGGGCGTTGGAATAGCTTCTGTAGCATCATATGGACTTGGATTAGCGTATCAATCTACATGGGGCCAGATACATCTCAGTAAAGTATTCCTACTTGGCAAGGAGGATGTCAGTATTTACTTAATGGTATTGGCAATGGTTTTCGCGGTATCATGCATACCAACCGGCTATTTAAGCGATAAATTCAAGAGGAGGAAGCCGTTCCTAATAGCGGCGACCATTGCATCGGTCGCTGCATGGATCCTCATGTATCTATCCAGTATAAGCCGTGATAGAAATATTTTACTAGTTGCATTAACCTTTCTCGGGGTATCCCAGGGTCTTCACATTATTGCACCAACCATGGCGAAGGAGTACTATGACCCGAAGATATCGGGCACGAGCGTGGCATTCTTCAACATAGTTTTATTCACCGGTATTGCAGTGCTTCAATCAGTTCTAAGCATGATAGACCCCACTGTATCAGTAATAATTAATATCTTGATAGCATTCATCGGTATACTCGCATCAACCATACTGGCCAAGGAGACGTATCTATACGAGAAAATAGTTTAAGCAGGCCCACTTGTTTTTTATTAACCCACATTAACCTATGGATTAATAGGTGCCGGATTTAAGCGGTGCTACATGATGATGGCGTTACTGGTGTTCTTCATTGGATTACTGGTCTTTATCGTAGGTATAGTCCTCGCTGTGATCGCAGCCTTACTTCAGGGAGCCCGGGGAAACGAGGGTGGTATGAGTGGCGGTGCTGTAATAGTGATAGGCCCCATCCCCATAGTGATAGGGAGTGATAGGGAAGCAGGTAAGACGCTAATGATTTTAGCGATAATACTATCGCTTATAGCGTTCCTACTATTTCTAATCCCCTATATATTAAGGGTGATGTAGAGTGTCAGTGCTTGCGAGGATGGCGAACTTATTAATGCTCCTAGGGATAGTATTAATGACGCTGTCAATAGTGTTCTTCACGCTTGAATCATTTAAAGACGCCGGCACTGGCACGGTGTCTGGAGGGGGATGTATAATATTATTCATTATACCTATATGCTTCGGGTTCGGTGAACACTCCACAGAACTCCTATTTATCTCTCTGCTACTAGCGCTCGCATTGACAGTAATATTATTGATCACCGTGTTCTCCACATATAAGAGATCACGCTGGAATCAGGATCTGTAAAAACGGAAACCCGACTAGGAAACATATTCTATTGAAGAAGCCCAGTCTTTCACCCTATACAGTTGAATGCTGTATGACTGGATATGAGGTATTGAAAAATATTATTGATGTAGTTGCTAAGAGTGAAAAACCTACTTCTTGAGTAAGTGTACTGGATTACCCAGCAAGTACTCGGCGAAGTCTCTAAGGGACTCAGATACTGTTAGATGCGGGTAGGGTATCCTGGAGATGTCTCCAAAGCCTATTTTACCAAGGTATAATGGTATATATGCCGAGATAACCTCTGAAGCGTTGGGGGCAACTATATGTACTCCAAGTATCTTCTCCTGCCTCTCATCGAGCAACACCTTTATGAAGGATTGCTTGCCGCCCTTAATCTTAACCGCTGAGAGATAGTAGGCCGGTATCCTCACCTTAACATATTTCACTCCCCTGCTTGTTAACTCCTTCTCGGTGTAACCTATTGACGCGATTTCGAGCCCTGTGAATATAGTGGAAGGTATGGATGAGTAGTCTATATGGAAGCCCTCCTCACCACTCATCCATCTAGCCGCTGAAATACTCTCTAATATAGCCTTGTGAGCGAGCAGTGGTCCCCCGACAACATCGCCTGAGGCGTATATGCCTGGTATGCTTGTCTCCTGTCTCTCATTTATCTTTATGAAGCCCTTCTGATCCAGTGCTATATTGTTCTCAACTAATCCAGCTTCCCTGGTTCTAGGCTTTCTCCCAGTTGCTATTAATACCTTATCCACCTCAAGCTTCAAGCCGTTTGAGAGCTCTGCTAAATATTTGCCACCAGTCTTAGTCATGGATTTAACCGTCGTCTTCTCATATATCTTCACACCCCTTGAAGAGAGATGCGTCTTCAACGCTTGCGCGACATCCCTATCCATTGTAGGCAGTATGTGATCCATTAACTCCACTACTGTAACACCTACCTTGAAAGAGGAGAGGATATTGGCTAGTTCGACACCTATTACTCCACCACCGATTATTAATACTTCACCGGGTTTCTCCCTCATGTAGAGGGCCTCCCTGTTACTTATTATTCCCTCGCCGTCGAATGAAACCCCTGGTATTGGTGAGGGATCTGTCCCTAGGGCTAGAAGTATTTTACCGGCTTCAATCCGCCTCTTCTCTTCCCCGGCACTAATAACTATCTCACGCTGTGTCTTGAGGACGGCCCTGCCCTCTATTACGTCTATCCCGTGTGACTCGAATAAACCCTTAATTCCCTCCCGGCTCTCCCTCACTACCTGTGATACCCATTCAACCAGGTTTTCCCATTTAACCGAGGCTTCACCACCGATCTTCTCAATGCTCCTAATGGCCTCAGCTACCTGGTAAAAGGCTTTACTGGGTACGCATCCGTAGTTAGTGCATTCTCCACCGATCAAGTGTTCCTCTACGACTGCAACCTTTAAGCCCTTCTGAGCCAGGTATATTGCTCCCGGGTAGCCTCCCGAGCCGGAGCCCACTACTACCGTGTCATATCTCACTGAATTTCCCCCCTCATCCTCCTGACATGTACTCTCCATGTGGGTGTGACATGCTTGGGGTGATTAGCCTTGAGGACATCAACTCTTCCAACACTAGTGTTCCTTGGCCATGTCTTAGGTTCGCTTGGATTGCTGTAGGCTATCTTACTGATCTCCTTGAGTCTCTCAGCATACTTCTCAACGTTCTCCGGTGTCTCGGTCTCAGTGAACTCTGTCATTAATGCTTCCTTGACTATTAGCGGGAAGTATATGGTTGGAGCATAGAATCCAGCGTCCAGCAGTCCCTTCGCAACGTCTTCAGCTGTTACCCCGACCTCGTCAGTCATGGGCTGCGCGCTCAGAACTACCTCATGCTTCCTGAAGCGTCCTCTACCATATGGTATATTATATCCTTTCACGTTCTCCATGAGCTTCATGAAGTAGTTGGTTATGAGTACAGCGTGCTCTGTGACCCTTCTTAATCCCTGTGGACCCATGCTAAGGATATATACGTAGCCCCATATCAGCGGCGTTATATTACCGAAGAAGGCCTTAAGTAATCCAGCACTATATTCCCCGGGTCCCTTCACCCTGTACAATCCCGTCGACTCATCATAGACGACCCTGTAGCCTGGTGCAAGATCCGAGAGCATTATATTCTTTTCACTATCGACAACCCTATCCTTTATACAGATTGGCCCGGCTCCAGGGCCTCCTCCACCATGGGGTGCCCCGAAGGTTTTATGTATATTCAGGTGAGCTATATCGAAGCCCATGTCACCGGGTCTCGCGTAACCCATTATCCCGTTGAGATTTGCCCCGTCATAGTATATTATTGCGTCATGCTTATGCAGGAGCTCTGCTATCTCTAGTATGTGTTCCTCGAATAATCCTAGAGTGCTTGGATTAGTTATCATTAATCCAGCCGTTGACTCCCCTACAACGGATTTCAACGCCTCCATATCTATGTTGCCATCCTCAGCAGATGGGATCTCTATAACTCTGAAACCAGCCATCGCCGCGCTAGCTGGGTTTGTTCCATGCGCACTGTCAGGTATTATTATATCTGTCTTCTTATCCAGTTGATTCTTTACCTCGTGATACCTCCTTATAGTTAATACACCGGCTAGCTCCCCATGTGCCCCAGCCGCTGGATGCAATATGCATGTATCCATACCTGTTATGTTTGCAAGCCATTTCTGGAGCTCATACAGGATCTCCAGTAATCCCTGAACCGTTCTCTCATCCTGTAAGGGGTGTAGATTAACTATCCTTGGATCGCCGGCTATCTCCCAGGCTATCCTCGGGTTATACTTCATAGTACATGAGCCCAGGGGGACGGGACCGTTGTCTACCCCGTATGATGCTTGAGAGAGGTTTGTGAAGTGCCTTACAACCTCAACCTCACTTAGCTCGGGGAGCTCTGGATCCCTTGTCCTCTTCATTTCCGGTGGTATGTCTATACTGCCCACGCGTTTCTTCGCTACATCCTCTGGCTCCGGTACCAGGAAACCTATTCTACCCTTGCTCCCGAGTTCGAATATTAATGGCTCCCAGTTCCTAGCCTGTCTGAACCTGTTCATTACCTTCCCACCTCCCGGATCACCTTACCGAGGGCCTCGATTAACCTATCTATAGCCTTTACGGAGTGTAGTTCCGTGAAGGCGTAAAGGGCTGTCTCACCTAGTTCAGGATAATACCCGCCTATGTAGAGTCCTCCATGTAACCCGTGTTCAAGTAGTTTCTCATGTATCACCGAGTACTTGACCCCTGCTTCATTGAATGAGATGGGGAATTCATTGAAGAATTCAGCCTTGAAGACCCTTCTCAAGCCGATCTCGCTTATCCTGCTTGCAGCGTAGTGAGCCCTATAGTATATGAGTTCAGCCAGCCTTCTAAACCCTGTCCTACCCAGCAGAGCCATGTAAACGGCTGCCGCTACGGCCATCAATGCCTCATTAGTGCATATGTTAGACGTAGCCTTCTCCCTCCTTATATGCTGCTCCCTCGCCTGCCACACCATCGCGAATGCTTTATCTCCTCCATCAATGGTAGTCGTCAACCCTATTATCCTCCCAGGCATCTGTCTAACCAGGTTCATATCGTATTTGATGGCGAATATCCCGAGATGAGGGCCGCCATAGTTCATGCCTAATCCAAGTGATTGCCCCTCGCCTACAGCAATATCGGCATCTAGTTCACCAGGGGGCTTAAGGATCCCGAGGGCCACTGGGTACACACCTGTGATGAATAATGCCTGCTTCTCATGGGCTATCTCGCCAATGGCTTTAGCCTTGTCCTCCACGATACCGAAGAAGTTGGGGTACTGGATGTATACTGCTGCTGTATCATTATCGATCATTGATTTAAGCGCTTCCACATCAACCGTGCCCAGCTCCCTATCATAGGGTATGGTTTCCAGCTTTAATCCATGAGGCTTGACATATGTTTCCACAACCCTTTTATGGAGGGGGTTCATGTTGGCTGGTAGCAGGATCTTCCTTCTCCCCTTTCTAACTCTGAAAGCCATTAATACGGCCTCGGCAATGGACGAGGACCAATCATACATTGATGCGTTAACTATATCCATCTCAAGCAGCTCAGCCATCATGCTCTGATACTCGAAGATTGCCTGCATTAATCCCTGAGATATCTCGGCCTGGTAGGGTGTGTATGCTGTGAGAAACTCCCCTCTTGAGATAATGTATTTAACAATGGGAGGCACGTAGTGAGGGTAGACCCCTCCACCCATAAATGGCGGGGGATTGAAAACCCTGTTTTTAGCCAGCTTTTCATCAACGATCTCTTTGGCCTCTATCTCGGATAAGGGCCTTCCCACACCTATCTCCAGTCTATTCCACTCGTCTTCCCCTAGCAGTACCTCCCTTGGTATATCGTTGAAGAGCTCGGTAATGCTTTTAACGCCAATTACATCCAGCATTTTCTTAAGCGATTCCTCGGTGGAACCAGGTATCCAAGGATGAGGCCTCGTTTCAACCACCCAGTAAACAAATAATGTTTTCGAGGTATATATAGTTATAACTGTGTATGGAACCTATAAATACTTAGATAGATAAATTAAAAACTATGGTGTATAAAAATGTCCAGGATACCTTTACTCGAATACTATATTGGGAAGGGGGCTGAAACAGGTCTATTCGGGGAATGGGAGGTACCATACCGCTATACCAACGCTATCGAGGAGCATATGGCTGTGAGAACGAGCGTCGGGCTCTTCGACGTATCCCACATGGGGAGAATATTGTTAAAAGGCCCCGATGTATTACCATTCGCCCAGTACATATACACTAAGGACATCAGTAAGACGAAGGAGCACTTTATGAGCGGCCCGATGCTAGCATTGAATCAATGGGCTAGAGTAAAAGATGATGAAATGATGTATAAGGTAAGCGATGAAGAATGGCTCCTGGTAACAAACGCCTTAGCCAGGGAGTCAATGCTAAACTATTTTGAGAAAGTAAAGGGTGAGAAGGGGTTCAGAGTTGAGATAGCGGATTTAACGTTCAATTACTCCATGATAGCACTGCAAGGTCCCCGTGCAGCCGAAGTAATGGAGTCGCTTGGAGCAAAGTGGGCGGGCGACCTCAAGGTCCTGGAGTTCCGTATGAATGAGGAGATACATGGGGTCAAAACCTTCTTAGTGAGTAGAAGCGGATGGACTGGTGAGGATGGATTCGAGATCTGGGGTGAGCACGGTGAGATGAGGAAGCTGGTTGATCTACTTGTCTCGAAGGGGGTTAAACTAGCCGGGTTAATAGCCAGGGACACCCTGCGTATAGAAATGGGCTTCGTGCTGGGCGGGCACGAGTACGGTGAGGACCCGGTGAAATTCCCATGTGCCCTAAGCCTGAGATACGGTCTCGGCGCGATCACATGGGAGAAGAGGGGCTTCGTAGGCGAGGAAGCATTAAGGGCCTGTAGACGTGAAGGTGTTAGATGGATTAGAGTAGGGTTAAAGCTGGGTAAGGAGGCCGGGAGACTGTTTCCACGGCAGGATGCTGGAGTATACTCTGATGATGTATGGGTTGGATGGGTTACCAGTGGAACCTACTCCCCAGTCCTCAACAGAGGTATAGCGATGGCTTATGTGGACGCTAGGTACGCTGTATTCAGTGAGGAGTTAGCAGTGGATATAAGGGGGAAGCGATACCCTGCTAAAATTGTTGACTTTCCATTCATAAAGAAATGAATATTTATAGGATCGTGAAGACATAGTAAGGTAAATGTAGGTGGATTGAAATTGGTATATGAATCAGGTGAAGCCCTAGGCATAGATGCTCTTAGAGAAATGTATCCAGACCTCAACCAGGTATTAAGCATCACCATAAACCACACGGTATGGAGGAAGCGGCAAACAATAAACATGATTGCAAGCGAGAATGTTATGTCACCCCTTGCAATGCTCGTGTACCTGAACGACATGATGCATAGGTATGCAGAAGGGAAGCCGTATAAGAGGTTCTACCAGGGGCTCATATACGTTGATGAGTTAGAGGTTAAAGCCCAGGAGTTAATGGGTGATCTCCTAGGCACTAAATACGTGGATTTAAGACCTATAAGCGGTACGACGGCGAATGCGACGGCCTTTAGAACATTCACGAAGCCAGGTGATAAAGCAGTAGTTGCCCCCGTTCAAGCCGGTGCACACGTAAGTCACACCAGGTATGGGACCCTTGGGGCGCTGGGCATAGAGCAGATTGAGATGCCGTTCAACATAGAAGAGTGGAATATAGATGTTGATAAAGCCAGGAAGCTCATTGAAGAAGTCAAGCCGAAGATAGTGACTCTGGGCGGCTCACTCTACATATTCCCGCATCCAACCAAGGAGATCGCTGAGGCAGCGCACAGTGTGGGGGCTAAGGTAATACATGATGTGGCACATGTCTTGGGCTTAATAGTTGGAGGTGTATGGGAGAACCCGTTGAAGCTTGGGGCAGATGTAATCACCTCGTCAACGCATAAGACATTCCCAGGTCCACAAGGCGGAGTATTCGCTACCTCAAACGAGGAGGACTATAAGGAAATGGGTAAAGTCGTCTTCCCAATGTTCGTCTCCAACCACCATCTCCATAGATTAGCTGCAATGGCTGTTACAGCAATAGAGATGAAGCTCTGGGGCTCCGAGTACGCTAGGCAGGTGGTTAGAAATGCTAAAGCACTAGCGGAGGCCCTTGCAAGCGAGGGCTTTAAGGTTGTGATGGAGAGCAAGGGTTATACCACGAGCCACCAGGTGGTAGTAGACGTTGCAGAGCTCGGCAGAGGCACCAAGGTAGCTAAGCTACTAGAGGACGCCCACATCATAGTCAACAAGAACATGCTACCATGGGATAGGCCGGAGGATGTCAAAGATCCAAGCGGGCTGAGACTTGGAACCCAGGAGTTAACCAGGTGGGGTATGAAGGAGGGCGAGATGAAGGAGATAGCTAGGCTCATGAAGATGGTTGTGATAGATAAGAGGAGCCCAGCTGAAGTGAAGGAGAAAGTCATGGAGTTCAAGAAGGAGTTCATGGAGATACACTACGGCTTCAAGCTGACGAGGGAGGATGAGGTAAAACTATTAAAGATAATGCTTCATGCGGAAACTTAATATTATCCGGCCGCATAGCTATACATGGTGGGATACATGAGTGAAGTCATTGTAGAGGTTAAGGGTAAGAAATACGTTGTTAAAACGGATAGAAGGTACACTGAGACAGATGAATGGGCTCTCCTCGAGAACGGGAGGATCAGGGTGGGTATAAGCGACTATGCTCAGAAGGAGCTCAAGGACATAGTCTCGGTTGAGCTACCCGAGGTCGGGAGAGTAGTGAGGAAAGGGGAGGAGCTGGGTATAATAGACTCCATTAAGGCATCGTCATCGTATTACGCGCCGGTGAGCGGTAGGATAGTAGAGGTAAATGAAGAGCTATCCACGACCCCGGAGCTCCTTAATAAGGACCCCTATGGAGCCGGGTGGATCATCGTTATCGAGCCATCGAACCCGAAGGAGTATGAGGAGCTATATACTCCTGAGAAATACTCTGAGAAAATAAGGAGCGGGAAACAACACTAGTTTTTTTAACTCGTTTCTAATTCACTTGATAACCCCGAGAAATAAAGAGGTGTTGTACTTGTTTACACAGTTTGTTGAGAAGCTGAGTGTGAGAGAGCTGGCAGGCATGATTGATCATACTTTACTGAAGCCCGAGGCCGATTTAAAGCTACTTGATAAATACATCGAGGACACTAGGAGATATGGGTTTAAACTACTCATGATCCCACTCTCACTCGTTGAGTACGTGAGGGAGGTAGCTGGTAGAACAATAGATGTTGGCGTGGTAGTAGGCTTCCCACTCGGTAACACATCTACAAGAGTTAAAATAGCTGAGACCGTTGAAGCTGTTGAGCAAGGTGCCAGCGAGATAGACATGGTTATGAATATAAACTTGTTCAAGTCGAGGAACTATGAGTACGTTAAGAGGGATATAAGAGGAATTGTTGAGGCGGCTAGGTCCAAGGGGGCTAGAGCCGTTAAGGTGATCATTGAGACCGGGTTGCTCAGTGACGAGGAGAAGAGGAAGGCGACGGAGCTAGTCGTGGAAGCAGGGGCGGACTTCGTGAAAACATGTACGGGGTTCCTTGGATCAGTTGCAACAGTACATGACGTAGATATATTGTATAAGGCGGCATCCGGTAAGATAGGTGTGAAAGCGTCTGGTGGTATAAGACGCGGGCTGGATGCCCTAGCATTAATAGCTGCAGGCGCATCTAGGATAGGTACTAGTTCAGGGGATAAGATAATCGAGGACTTTATAAGGATTAAGGAGGGGAAGTAGGGTGTCCGGTGAGGAGGGATTATGCTTATTTGAACCAGCCGGTAGATCATTCAAGCTATTATTAAGGGTCCTCAAGGTATACGCTGTTGAGAAATCGCCATACCAGGAGATAATATTCGCCGAGCTAGATGGCTTCGGTAAGGCGCTTATAATAGATAACTTTATACAGAGCACGGAAGCCGATGAAGCATTATACCATGAACTACTCGTCCACCCAGCGATGGTGCTCCACCCGAAGCCATCTAGGGTTCTAATCATCGGTGGCGGCGAGGGGGCAACGCTCAGGGAGGTCTTAAAGCATAATACTGTTAAAGAAGCCGTAATGGTGGATATCGATCCCGTGGTGGTAGAGTTCTCGAAGAAGTACCTTGAACACATGCACCAGGGGAGCTTCAATGATCCGAGGTCAAGGGTGTTCATCATGGATGGATTGAAATATGTGGCTGAGGCACCCGACAAGTACTTTGATGTGGCAATAATGGATCTCACGGATCCTTACGCAGGCGAGGCGGCGAAGCCCTTATACAGTGAGGGATTCTACAGGAGCGTTAAAAGAATACTGGGGGATAACGGTGTTCTAGTCACACAGGCTGGAAGCAGCTACTTCTATACAAGCGAGTACGACTATGTGGCCGGTAATATTAGAAGGGTCTTCAAGTATATGGCGGAGTATAATATATGGATACCCAGCTTCGGGCTAAACGTCAACTTCATCATCGCATCAGATACCCTAGACCCGAGGAGTATTACCCCAGGAGACTTCGATAAAAGACTCATGGAGAGAGGGGTGAAGACAAGGTTCATTAATGGCGAGCGGTACAACGGTTTATTAATGTTCGGTGTATTGAAGCCTCTACACTGATTCTCTTTTTGAAATATACATGCTACGCCACTCCTTTTAACGCCGGGGGATCCGGCTGTGAGATATTGAGAGTCCTAGTTTTAAAAGCACTGCTGTAAGAATTGTGAGTATTATCGTTAGCACCGCGAGGAGCTTTAGGAGGGGGTTACGTATATATAGTATGGATTCGAAGGCGTCTGATGCTAATAGTATGAGTCCCCTGATATACTGTGTAATTACGCTGGTCGATGAATAAGCATATGTCCTGCCACCCTCGTATACCACAAGATCCCTCCCATTGCTCACAATATCTATGAATAACCTGTTACCGTACCAGGCCCCACCCTTTGATAAAACCTCGTTGATAACCAGGCTTGAATCACCTATCGCGATAACCATTCCCCTACCTATGCTACGGCTTAAACCGGTTGTCTTATCATTGACGCGGCATAAGACCGTGTAGTTGCCTGTCGAATACACCACGGTGTACACGTCGAAAACAACCTTTATATTCGCGTTCCCCACACTGCATACACCAGTAGCTATCTCCTGTATAGCCGACGTGTCCCCCAAATATATATCGAAGCCCCGTAACAACTCCTCGGTATTCATAGTCTCATCCATCACAATGAGTAGTCCTCCATCCTCGATCCATTGCCTGAGCCGGGGTGAGGCGTCCACACGCGTGTCTGGCCCCACGATTAACAGGGCGTGTTTGCCTGGGTCATATCTATAGATATCGTCTAAGGAATAGATGATGTCCACCCTCCTCTCCAATGCCTCACTACTGGTGAAGATAGTGAGTCCACCGGGCATGTTATTGTATACTGAGGGAGGATCCCCAACTAGCTCCCCTCTTATCCGTACCCCAGAGTACCCGGTTATAAGTAGTAGCAGGATGAATACGCCGAACCAATATACTTTAACCACTTGATCCACCTCCCTCCTCGATGAGTCTAACAACCTCTAAGGCATCATCTCTATGTTGATCACCGTAGACAACGTCTTCATATACCTCGCTAAACCTCTTCAAGACCATGGAGATCCTTAGACGAGCCAGCTCCCTCGGCGTACACGTGCCGCATCCATGGATACTCCTAAGCTTTCTCAGGGTGCGCCATAGTATCTCCTTGACCCCTGTATAGGAGTACTGTATTCTCAGGTCATCCTCCTTGCTCACGGAGATCTTAAACATGGTTGAACCCCGGGGCATCCTCGTCGAGGCAATGGATAATATGAGCAATGCTATTATGAGTAGTGAGGCAGCTGCAAGTAGTATGAGCAGCGGCATCGATACACCTTGCTGCAGGGGGCCCGTCATGGTGCCATGAATACCCGTGGTCGTGGTTACAACACTATGATTCGTGCCTGGGGCAGGGTTTTCACCAGGGGTGATCACGGGCTCGGGGAGCGGTAGGTATCTCGGTGAACTCAATTGATTCTCCCTTCCCACCAAGGTAACCTGGTTTTATTATATGGGTACTGGATATAATATTTTCATGCACCACAGGCTATACTCTAGCGGTATCAACGGGTCTGGTAGTAGGATCACCGTTCACGCTCATCCTGAAGGCGTGTAGTCGCGGGTTAATCTTTTTATCTTCGGGCTTGATTAGAGATTATTGATATTTGCCTGGTGGCTTCTATGGATAGAAGGTTTATCGAATCCCACCAATTCCCTGTCGACAGGGTTAGCGAGGCTTCTTCTAAGGAGAAGCAGGGTGGTGGTAGGCCCCCGTACTGGGAGATGGTGTTCTGGTGGACTAGGAAGCCCCTTGCTAGTGCTAGAGCCGTTATCGCGGGGGCTCTCCTACCCGATTCTATCTCAAGGGAAGAATTCATGTATGCTACCAGGCTCTCCGGCGTTGAAGGCGTCCCCCACAGGAACAACCCGTTTATACCGGCTAGATACAGCGATATATTTAGGCAGGCTAGGCTCCTAGACCCGTTCTCAGGATTCGGCTCCATACCCCTCGAGGCTATCAGGCTCGGCGTAGGAGAGGTTGTAGCCGTAGAGCTCCTCCCGGTAGCATACGTATTCCTCAAAGCAGTCTTAGAGATCCCGAAGTGGGCTTCTGACAGAGGGCTTGGCGAGAAGCTTGTAGAGGATGTAGGGGAATGGGGGGAGTGGGTTCTTGGGCAACTGAGAATGGACGGGGACATCCAGGAGCTCTATGATGGGGATACTGCTGTATACATTGGTAGCTGGGAGATTAAATGCCCCCACTGCGGGAGGTACACGCCTTTAATTGGCAACTGGTGGCTGGCGAGGACATCTAGAGTTTCATCCGAAGAATCCGAGTCCGAAGAGGAGGAAGGGGTGAGAAAAGGGTTGTTCCAGAGACTGGCATGGATGGAGCCGGTTAGGCAAGGGGACACGGTACATATAGGGGTTGTAGACTTGAATAAAGAACTTGGGAGGACACATGTAGTAGCCAGGGTAAACAGTAAGCAGGGGCTAGTAGAGGTAGAGGGGAGGCAGTACAGGGTGCCGAGGCCAAACATAGACGCTAGGAGGGAGACGGCGATATGCCTTCTGTGCAACAACCAGGTGGGGAAGGTGGGGGGAGAGTGGTATGTTAAAACAGCCCTCAGGGAGTGGAACCAGAACCTGGAGAAATACTTGTCAGGCCAGATGACACTAAGGCAACTACAGGACTCGAGAGCAATGCCGAGACTACTGGTAAAAGTAAAGATAGTAAACGGGGAATTAGTCTTTGAACCCGCAACACAGCAAGACAACGAGAAGCTGTGGAAAGCACTAGAGAAGCTGAGGCAGATGTGGGGAGACCCAGACATACCGACAGAGCCAATACCACCATACGGAAACATAGGAGCTGGGCTAAGATTTCCAGTCCATATCATAAATAAGTGGTATCAGCTCTTCAACCCGCGCCAGCTCTTAACCCTGGTCAAGCTCGTCAAGCTTGTCAGGGAGGCTGGGAGGAAGGTCGAGGAAGAGAAGCTGAGAGAAGGCTGGGACAGAGAAAAAGCACACAAGTACGCGGAAGCAGTAACTACATACTTAGCAATAGCATTAGTAAAGTATGCTAATTATAGCTCTCTTATTGCTGTGTGGAATCCATCATTAATAATGGCTTATTCTCTTTCAATGAGAGGTATAGCTATGGTCTGGAACTGGGATGACATGGTTCCTTGGATCAGCTGGACAGGGACTTATGCAAGGAATCTTAAAACATTAGAAGAGGGGCTTTCATACCTTGTTTCTGCTGTTAGTGGTAGTCCTAGTAGGGTTAGGGTTCTGCTCGATGATGCTACTACTCTTAGCAGGCTTGGAGATGAGAAGTTTGATTTAATCGTTACCGACCCTCCTTATAGGGATGATATTGCCTACGCTGAGCTCAGCGACTTCTACTACGTCTGGCTTAAGAGGGCTCTTAGCGATGTCAAAGAGAGTTTCGGCGTCTATAGGCTTTCCCCTAGATTCTACCAGGAGGCTTTCTTCGACGAAGCTGGCAACGAGGTTGAGACCCAGTGGAAGAGGTTCGCACCTAGGGAGGTTAGCGAGGTTGCTAGCAGGGGGAAAGCGTTTGGGAGTGGTGTCGGCTCTTTCGAGTACTTTAAGAGACTTCTCGGGGAGTCTTTCAAGGCTATGGCTTCTAGGCTCAGGGAGGACGGGGCTATAGTTACCTTCTACGCTCATACTAGCCCGGATGCTTGGGAGGCTCTACTAGAAGCAGGCTGGCTTAGCGCTAGGATGAGGATTACTGCCGCCCACAGTATTGTCACAGAGTCTGTTCAGAGGGTTACCGCCCGCGGTAAGGCTGCTCTAGACACGTCTATCGTAGCTGTCTGGAGGAGGGGTGTTGCCGGGGAGGCCCTCGCCGGGGAAGTATACGCTAAGGCTGTAGAGCTCTGCAAAGACTTCGCTTTCAGGGCTAGGGGTAGTGGATACAGGGGCCCGGATCTTTTTGTCGCCACCCTGGGCTGTGTACTATCCCAGTTCACACAGTACGAGAGGGTCCTAGGGACAGGTAACTCGAGCAGGCAGGGTGTCCAGGGGCTCGTAGAGAAGTATGTCTACCCGGCTGTTGCAGAAGCTATAGCCAGGTCTCTCGGCGCCCTAGCCCCCGAGACTAAGCTCAGCCCGGTAGCCCTCTTCTACCTGTTATCGAAGACCCTTCTCGAGAGGAGTAGGGCTGCTAGGAGGTCTATGGATAGGAGCACACTGAACCTCTTCGTCATCGGCACCAGGAGTAGCTTGGAGGAATTGGAGAAACTAGGCGTTATCGACAGAGACGGGGATAAGGTAATACTGCTTGAGCCTGGGGCAGGGGACGACCCGAAGACCCTGCTCAAGCAGCTTCTTGCCGATAGGGGTGTTAAGCTGGGCCAGCCAACTATAAGATCCTCGATAGACGCCCTCCACATACTAGAGTACCTGGCTGTTACACAGCCGAGAGAAGATTTTCTCAAGGGATTCAAAGACTTGGAGTCAAAGTTCCCGCAGCATATCGAAGAAGCAGTATCACTAGCCAAGGCCCTCGCGAGCGCCCTCCCAGAGAACGAAGCCGAGAAGAAGGCTGTGGAAGCAATGCTAAAGGCTCTTGGCATACAGTTTAAGAAGGGCCTTGAAAGTTTTTTCAAAGAGGTGGGTAAATAATGGTTTTAGCCGGGAATAATGTCATTAGAGAAGACGTGTTTAGAGAAGAGCTCGACGAGAAGCTTGCCCCAAGCCTCGGAGGGATCGTCCTAGGCAGTGAGCCAGAGATCTACAGGGAACCGGAGAAATTCTTCTCAATAACACTTGTAACAGAGCAGGTAGCAGAGATAGTTGCCAATATCGCCAAAGTACTTACGAGCGGCGAGGGGACGAAGGTCATACTCCTCAGCGCATACTTCGGCGGCGGGAAAACCCATACCCTAATATCTCTGTTCCACGCGCTGAAAAACCCTCGGGCACTGGAGAGAGCTGTAGTAGAGAACCAGGGGGCTAGGGAGCTGATAAATAGGGCTGTCGAGAGCCTAGCCGGTATCTCTAAATCTATAGACATAGTTGTTATCGACGGCCATACAGAGGCTCTCGCACCGACACCGGTCAAACCGCTTGAAGTAGGCTCTTACAGGGTTCAGACCCTGTGGGGCTATCTAGCCCATTCCCTGGGGAGCTACAGTTCTCTGAGAGCACACGACGAGAAGATGGCTGTCCCAGGCGTGGATACGCTGGTCAGCCTCTTCTCCAATAGGAGAATTATTATACTAATCGACGAGATTGCTGCATATGTAAAGTCTCTCTATGTATCAGCAGACCAGGGTCTGAAAGGGTATGCTTCAGCTATATCAACATTCATGGAGAGACTGGCTAAAGCTGTTGAAGCATCCCAAAATATTGTTCTCGTAGTGTCCCTCCCAATGGCTGTAAGCGGTGAGGAGGTTAAGGGGGTTGAGAAGGGATATGAGGTTGTAAGGGATATTCTCGAAAGCATCGTTAAAGCTCTCGCCAGGGTCTCTTCGAGATACATAGAGCCTGTCACCCCCAGGAATATACCTGCTCTGTTGAGAACGAGGCTCTTCTCCTCCATAGACGGCTCCAGGAGGGAGCATGTGAGGAAGAGCCTGCTCAGCGCTTACCAGAACAGGGAGGTGTTCGACGAGAACCTTGCTAGAAGGGTTTCAATGGAGGTCGATGAAACATATCCGTTCCACCCCCTGTACATAGATACGTTAATAGATATTCTCGACAAGCATGAGAAGCTGCAGAAGACAAGGGACTTGCTCAGGATCAGTAGGCTGGTATTGAGGAGTATTGTCAGAGATAGAGATTACTACGAACTCGTGATGCCGTGGCACATCGACCTATCGAACCCGGGAATGTCCACTTATCTCTTAAGCGGTTATGAAGGCTTCAAAATAGTCGTAGAGTCAGATGTGAAGGAGAGGACGAAAAGCTATGAGAAACCCTATCTAGCGGAGCTAGTTTCTAAAACACTCCTCGCTAGGACATTCGTCTACGGAGGAGTATTGACGCCGAGGGTAGAAGTCTTCCCAGATCCTTATGAGCTAGCGGTAATGGTCTACGAGCCGTATACATTCCAGGCTAGGGGCCTCCTCGAAAAAGATATTATAGATGCTATCGAATGGGTGAAGAGAAACCTCATCTACGTGCTGGAGGATGAGAGAACAAAGAGGCTGTGGTTTACACAGTACATAACGCCTATCAAATACATAGAGGAGCGGGCTCAACGAGTACCGCTCTCGGACGCTGTCACAGAGATTGTTGATACAGCGAAGAAACTTCTCGTCAAGAGCACTAAAGCTAATAGTAGCAGGAAGGCTGAGGGAGCGGAAGTTCCTAAGGTATTTGATACAGAGCTCTCGACAGTCTCGTACAGGTGTGATAGATTAGACTATGATACGCAGAAATACATCGTATACGCATGTATAGACGTACCTGATGACATGGGCAGGAAAAAATCTCTGCTAGAAGAAATCATATACTATACCAAGAGCGGGGGTCTGAGAAGATACGCTAACACAGTTTTTGTCACGTACCCGAGTAGGAAGGATAAGTTCCAAACCGCTCTCGAGCACATTAAAAGAGTTATCGCGTATAAGGAGATCGAGAGAGAGAAGGTTATAGAAGACTTAGCTAAGACCTATGGTGGAGAAGCCGATATTGTTAAAGAGGTTTTCAAAAACAAGGCTAAATCGTACTATCTCGAGGAATATGGAAAAGCCCTTGCGAGCATCCTCCACATGTTTGATGCTATAGCATACCCTGGTTTCTCTGATAAGGAGGGGAATACCGTTATAGAGACGTATACACAGTTCGATGAAACTATCATAGGTAGCGTAGAAAGTACACTGAGAAATATACACCCAAGCAAATTCGTTACAAGCATGGACTTTGATACCCTAGCCTACTACCTGGGTTGGCTAGGTGTAGACTTGAAGAGAGCGGATATGGTGAAAAACGTTGGGGAGATAATAGAGTATTTCTACACGAATCCACGCCTACCAATAACAACAATCGATACGGTTAAAGAAGCTATTAAGGAGGGTGTTAAAAACCTTGAAATCGGTCTGAGGTGCGGTGATAGGATATACTATAAGGTTGTGGATAAATGCTCCTCGGAGTCCGAGTGCCTAGGAGTTAGTATGGCGGAAGGAGAAACACTAACTAATATCTCAGACAATTGCCAGGTCCTCCCATGGAGTACTGCATTAATCGAGCAGATGAAAGCTCTTAGAAAAAGCTATGAAGTGGTTGGAGGTGTAGCAAAGGTTATTGAATACTTTATCAACTATGATGGGGAGTTGAAAAAGGTTGAAGACGTTCTCGCAGATATCAGTAGATACGACCTCGAGACGCTGAAAAGGACGGCTCTTCTAAGACTTGAGAGGAAGGTATCTATTATTGTTAAACCGGATTCAGTACAAGTAGTCGCTATACCTGGAGAGGTGATTGAAAGAGTATTTACTATCGAGAGGATCGGCCCATTCACCGGGAATATAGTAGTCGAAGCTGACAAGGGTTCTGTAGAACCACGGGAGATCACTATAGATGATACAAGGAATAGGGCAGAGGTCATATGGAGGTTTAAAGCCCCTGACACAGAGGGTAGTTTAAACATATCGCTTAGGGTTAAGGGTAGCGACGGCCTGGAGCTCTCTTCTTCAAACATTAGCGTCAGGGTGGAAAGAGAGAAGGCGAATCGTATAAAAGGCCTGCCCCAGCCGGGTACCAGGTTCAGAGAGATGGTAGTAGAGATAAACCAACCTAACCTAAAACCCCTAAAAATACTGAGTACAAGGTTTAATGTTCTTACAATAACTGGCGGTAGTCTAGAACTATCTTTTAAGAGGGGTGTGAGAGAGTCCAGGGTATATCTAGAAGTTAGGGATATAAGTATTGATGAAATGATAAATATAGCTTTAAAACTTCTCGAAATGTCATCCCCCGGGGAAGTGAAGCTAAGAATATCGCTTAGGCTGGTTGCCAGAGACTATTATGAGATGCCGAGCCTCAGCGAGAATGAGCTGAATGAATTGCAGCCGTTTGTCTACGAAGTATCCCTAGAATAGGGCGTGGGACATGTCGTCTGAGACCCCTCTGGAAAGATACATCGTCTTCGGGTATAAGACCGTTGGTAAAAAGTGGAGGAGAAGGATCGAGGTTTCCAGATTCTATCATTCCGGGCCTGTGAGGGGGGTGAAGCCTTTCTTCGAGGCTAGGGTTGGGAAAGGGCATATAGCATCCTTTCTAGACAGTATATCTGCACAGTATAAGAGAATAAGCGACAACATTATTGTAGTGTATGGGAGCGACCCCGACTACTATATCAGGAGAGCCATCGTCTACACTGGGATAAGGCAGTACATCGATCCAGGTGCATACGAGATTCGCGAGCTAGTGGCTAAAATGAGTGAGATAGAAACAGTCTTCTGGTATTCGAAGCTTATTTATGCATACGAAAACAGCGGCTACTGGGGTGTATATAGAGTTGCAAAATCGTTCAGAACACTATACAGGATATGAGGCGGGTAGTCCGGCCCTCTATCTGGTTAAAAAGGTTCTAGAAGGCTATAGATACCACCCATACATATTTATGCTGCGTCAATCTCCCTTAGAAGACCCGGTGTACCCGTATGCGCATCAAATAGAGCTTCTCGCATATCTTTTCCCAAGGAATCCGATAAGGGTTTTAATAGGAGACGAGATCGGCTTAGGAAAAACAATCGAGGCAATAATGGTTATCAAATACCTCCGCGAGCTAGGTGTTGCTGGAAGAGTGCTTATACTAGTTCCAAGGGTTCTCATCGACCAGTGGGTTGGAGAACTTTTGAGAACGGGTTTCCCGAGAGACGGCATATATCGAATAGAGAGGGATACTATAGATAGGTTGAAGAAGCTCGGATTCCCGCAAGGCGTATACATAGCATCTATAGATCTTGTGAAGAGGGATGAGTATAAAAAGGATGTAGCTGAGGTGGAATGGGATATAGTAGTTGTTGACGAGGCTCACAGGGTTGGTAAAGTAGGTAATATGGAGACCCAGAGGTATAAATTCGTATCCGAGATAGCTAGGCAAAACACGAACATCCTCCTACTCTCGGCAACCCCCCATAGAGGGAAGGCCGAGGACTATATTGAGAGGCTGAAGCTTGTAGACCCGTTTCTGAAAGCGGGCGTGAAAGAGCTTGATTCAGAGAGCTTCTATAGGCTGATAAACGGCGTTCTAGTTTTCAGGAGAACAAAGATGGGTGTAAATGAATTGTATGAGAAGAAGCCGATATTCAAGCAGTGTGTGTTCAAGGCGAGAATCACTAAGGCTAGTGGGGTAGAGATAGAGTTTCACGAGAAGCTTGTAGAGTTCCTTAGAAATGTGTTAATAAATTATTATGGTAGGATCGGTGAGAAACCATCTGCGCTAGGCCTCCTGCTTGTCTTAATAGCTAAGAGAGCTTCCTCAAGCCCTAAGGCAGCTCTAGCCACCCTGGATAGAATAATACTCAGGAGATCGGCGATGTTAGCGGCTTTGGAGAAAGGCGGTGCCGGGGTAGACGTGAAAGAGCTTGATTCGGAGGCGGATGAGATCGCTGAGACGTTTATGGGTTACGGAGGCTATGAAGAATTCGCCAGCGAAGAGGATATGAAGAAGGATATAGACGATATTATCAATAGCTTCGTTGAGAAGGCTTCGGTAATTCTAACAGACGTAGATATAGAGGATCTTAAAGAGCTCCATAGACTGGCAATGGATATTATCACTAGTAAAAAAGATTCTAGGCTAGCTACAGTTTTGAATATTGTAAATAAGCATCTCGAGAAAGGCGATAAGATAGTTGTATTCTCGGAATTCAAGGACACCGCTAGCTACGTATTCGAAGGGCTGAAGGAGGCCTTGCCTGAGAAGTGGTCGAAGAAGATGGTTCTAATAACATCCGACGGTGTTGTACCCTCATGGGATAGTTCAAAGACCCCGAGACAATATGATATCGAAGATGTTAAGGAGTGGTTGTCTAAAGGCCGTGTAGACGTTATAGTGTCGACGGATATTGCTGCAGAAGGATTAAACCTCCAGAAGGCAAACATCGTTATACACTACGAGCCTCCTTGGAGCCCGATTAAAATAGTCCAGAGGATTGGAAGGGTCTGGAGGCTTGGTCAGGAGAAAGATGTTTACAGCTATACAATACTGCTCCCAGTTGAAAGCGATTATAAAGCCCTGGAAGTCTTGTACGCGAAGCTGTTATCATGGTATATCTCCGGGATCGAAAAAGCTGTCCCGATCGGTGAAGAGCTTGAAATAGACTTTTTGAGTAAGGGGGCGGGGGCAAACATCGACCTAGCAGTCTTCACGCCTGTAACAAATGAGAAGGGGGAGAGGGTGCGGTTCAGCGAGTACAAAGCGTGGCTAGAGTATATTCGTGGTGGTGGAAAAGCCCTGGAGGAGTACATTACTAAGATCCTGGCGGTGCTGAAAGAGCTCAAGAAGACAGCTGAGAGTATAAGGGCGGAGAGAGGGGATAGGAGGCTGAAGATCCAAAAATTGTTAACCGATGTTCTCGGCGGGCTAAGTGGGGTAGAGGCGGAGGAAGCATTGAAAAAATTGTTTATTTCTCTTTCAAAAATAGCAGGATACGAAGTGAGGATCGATGGAGACAAGATATTTGCGGGCTCCTTTGTAATCGAGCAGGGTAATATAGTGAAAATCTATAAATCGATAGAAAATATTGTAAGAGATATCGAGTGGCCGGCTCAGAGACTAGTAGTAATATCTAAGCCTCCGCAGGCGGATTTCAACGAGCTGATCCTATATATAGTTTATGCGAATAACGGTGGGAGGCCGTTCTACAGCGAGGTCGTCGGGGTTGCCTGGAATGCTCAGGGAGTGAAAGAAATATTGAGAGGCCCCAAGCTACTCGAGGTCTTAGCCGTACTAATAGAAAATATTTATACAGTCGCCCACGAGGTGTCTCATGCAGAAGATCATTCTAGGCATAAGGCTAGTTCAAAAGGTAGAGATAGTGTAAATTACCTCATAAACCCGTTCCTAAGCTATATAAACTCGGTTGAGAAGGGTTTCGGTAGCGAGCATACTAACTGGGAACCGAGGTCGTCGAAGGGGGTTTCAGTAGAAGCCCAGGAGATTGGTAGGATATACATTATCGGCGCAAGGCCGGGGTCCACGGCTACGACTCCGCCTCCACCAATAGCTATTCAAGAAATTGAGAAGAGGGCTATGGAAATAGCTATGGAATACGAGAAGAATTGTGGTAGAGTACCAGAGGATGTCAGTAGATTTGAACACTATGATATTAGAAGCGTTGATCCAAAGACGGGAGAGACGAGATATATAGAGGTCAAGGGGAGGAGCGAGAGCGATATAAGCGTTGAGCTGACAGAGACGGAGTTCGACTACGCGAAGAAGCTGGGCGATAACTACTGGCTATATATAGTATTCAACATAGCTAAGGAACCCAAGCTGATTGCTATTAGAAACCCAGCTAAAAACGCTAGATGGCTGGAGATAGGCGTGAAAAGATATAGACTCCTTGGCTGAGATCGCGAAGTCGGAATAAGAGGGAAACCTTATAGCAGTGAAACCTGGTTTTAAAGGTCTTTCAGAGATCGTATTTGCCAAAAATATATGGGCGTCAATGTTCACAACACTACTTACAGTGCTAGGATTAATTCTCTAGGTTTATGATATGTTTTATTGAACTCGAGTTTCCTCACGGGATCGATAAATATGTTGTATTTGATTCACGAACTCGATAATAGACGAAGGCTGTAGGGTATTTTATTTTCTTATGAGTCTGGTTATCGCGTGATCCGGTACTAGCGGGGTCTTCCCGTTTGTTAGGAGCTCCGATAATATGTATACCTGGGAGAGCCTCTCGGTTAAGACTAGTGCTTCGAGTGCGTCCTCGAGGCTCTCCCCAATGCTTATGACGCCGTGGTTTGCTAGTAGTACTGATTTACGTCCTTCAAGGGCTTTTACAGCGTTCTCGGCTAATTGTGTTGTACCATATGGAGCAAACTCGGCTACCCTGATATCGCCTCCGAGTATTAGCACTGCTTCCTCGATTATGACTGGAAGCGGTTTACGTGCTACAGCTAGTGCTGTGGCGTAAATGGTGTGAGCATGGATTACAGCGTTCGCATCCATGCGGGCTCTATATATAGCTAGATGTAGGTTGATCTCAGAGGAGGGCTTGTTACGTCCCTCAATGACCACACCGTTTTGATCTACTACGACAATATCCTCTATATTCAGCCTGGATTTAACCAGGCCGCTGGGCGTTATGAGTACGTGGTTTACTCCAGGTATCCTTATACTTATATTACCTGATCTCCCATGATTCAACCCCTTCTCCTCTAGGAACCTCGCTACCTCAACTATCCTCGCCTTGAGATCACTATACATGGAGCCACCCACCCTGAAAGCTGGATCAAGCGATTACTTGATTCAAGTCTTATTAGAAGTAAAAAAGGAAAATATTAACTTAGCTCCTTGATAGATATATTTATCATATATGTATATGCTATGGATCTTATATTATATACTCGTTGAAGCATTCAACACTTAAAGGGGCAGCTCTTTAATGCTATTATTATGTCTAATGTCTTGTACGCTGGTTTAAATATTAGCAGGTATCTCCCGAGGCCTGTGAAATCCCCGGTAGCACGCTATAGCCGAGTAAACACTTGTACCAGTGCCCGCGTGACTCTGCGACGTGGCAGACAGGGTTGTTGGAGCCAGCGTTTTCTCTGCTGTTTTCTTCCAGTATAAGAATAGTGCTGGTAGAGAGACGGATAGTAGAGCTAGAGCATTAGAACCCTCCGGGGAGTATACATAGATTCCGAACCCTCGAGCTACAGTATTTGCTCCGGAATAATTTAAATGAATGATTCTATACAATAGTAGACTAGTCCGGTATGACGTGAACCAGGCAACTCTAATTAGAAACATCTAGCTTTCTACAAGCCTCTCTATTAGCGAAACCTCTTCTCTTGCTATCTCATCCCATTTCTTCACCTTCCTAGGAGGAGATACTGTAATATCCTTAGACCCGAGTATGTTTAAGGCTTCGACAACCAATCCTTCGACATCCCCTTCCCTAACGAGGACTAGGCCCTTGGCACCCTCATAGTTGAATCTCAGAGCAGGGATATCGTAGGCTACTACAGGGGTTCCTAGGTAGAGGGCTTCTAGGACAGCGTAGGAGTATGAATCCATATGGCTAGGGTATATCACTAGCCTCGCATTAGCAACATACCTGAACCGCTCTATCCTGGGGACAGCGCCTGGTAAGACGAGCCTGTCTTCTAAACCAATCCTCTTCGCATAGCGCACTATCCTCTCTCTCAGGGAAGGGTTCACCCGCCCTGTAGCTACTAGTTTGATATCCCTGTAGGCTCTAGCAATCGCCTTGAAGACTTCTAAGCCCTCGATAAAGCCTTTAAGGGGGTCTATCCTGCCTCCGAAAACGATGAAGTCTTCTTTAACAGCCCTCTCTTTAACCGTCTTGATTAAGCCGAGGTCTTCCTCGTTGATGCCCACCCCGGGGTCTAGGGCGTGTATCCTAGACTCCCATTCAGGCCCCATTTCATAACCTGTAGACCTGCTCACGGAGATCAGTAGGTCGTAGCTACGGAGGAGCCTGGCGACACTCCTGCTACTCAAAACAGAGAGCTCGACCCTTGTCCTAACCTTCCCAGCCAGCTCTTTAACCGAGCCCGGGTAGAGGGCTGAATACCACTTATCATACGCTCTTATTATCTCCCCCTATCTCCTCCTATCCCTGATAAACACCGGTAATTGCAGTAATGCCGCTGATCTAGCTTCATACTCCTCTCTCAGAATAGAGCATAGGCGGAGGAGTTCGAGACCCTCGTGAAGGGAGACTACAGCCCTAACATCTGTTTTCGACACATCCCTCCCAATCCTTACCATCCTTTTCGAAATACCGTTGGGTGTCAGCCCTGGGAGGAATTCAAGCCTCAGCTTGTAAAGAGCCCTTAGAACAGGGCCGCTGTATACTTTCACCACATTCCTATCCCTAGAATAGGTAGGATCGGATTTAGTTCTAATCAGCTCGTAGACAAGAACATCGAAGCTTTTCCTATAAGCCTCTATAGACCTCGAAGCTCTAATAGCTCCTCCAAAAAACGGTTTAAAAGGCTCAGTAACTACAGCAATAGTAGCCCTATCAGCCATTTAACACACCCCTTATTTAGGACCTCCCATCCTCAATAATGACACTATCATTAAAATAATTATCCTTAACCATACCATGCTAGAACGGTTAGTTCCCGTTGCTATAAATACCTCGCCAGATTTAACTGTTTGCCTAGGTATGGATTCGAAAAGGCCTTGACGAAAACATGTCTTTCTTTTGCTCCGCTAGTCAGCATTAATACTGTAATCCTCACAGCTTGCCGAGAGCCTCTCTAAAATCTCTTGTGAAAACCTGCCAAGAATAGTATTTCATACCCAGCTCTCTGATAACCCATGGCCTGTATGAGTCTTTATTTTCGATTAAATAGATTAAATCATCAATAAACCTGCTCAATGAAGACTCATCATCAACCCACTTAGTAGCTATACCTATATCCCTGATCCCCTCAGGCTCAGGGAACTCCTTTAGTGTAGGGCTGATTATAGGTATTCCTAGAGCCATGGCCTCCATAATAGCTACACTAATACCGCCATATCTATACCCGGAGGTTGCTGGGAGAAAATATATGTCTGAAGCCCCAGCAACCTTTATGAAGTCTCTATGTGGCAGTCTCCTGCATGCTATAATCCCGGCCCTCCTCAACACTGCTGCATACGGCTCTCCAACGCCTGTAACAACCATTCTTATCCTATCGCTAAACCTATTTCTCAAAGCTCTCCAGATCCTGGGTATGTAATGGGCACCTTTCAAACTACTGAACTCCTCGCCAAACACACCCATGTACGTAGTTATCAAAATCTCGTCTCCTCTAAGCCCGAGACTTCTCTTAACCGCTAGCTTTTCCACAGGGCTCAACGGCTTGATCTCATCGAAATCAACACACATAGTTCTGATCCTGACCTCGGCGTCTACCCCGAGAATACTCCTTAAGTAATACTCTTCATACCTATTGAGCACAAAGAATACTCCTTTAACCTTTCTGAGGAAGGCCTCCCTCCTAAACCTGTTGAGCTCTTTAACAGAAACTATAGGATCCCCCAGCGTGAGCCCGCCTGGAGGTCTAGAACCATGGTGCTGAAGGATCATTGGGTGATCGATTAACACTCTAGCCACTAGCTCGGAATTCAACGCTCTATATTCATGTATATAGGGTATGAAATCTAGTCTCTCTACAAAACCTCTAACAACTCTTGCTAAAGCTGGTGAAATAGCGATCCGCCCTCTAAATTTCTTGCCTGGCGGGAGGTCTATTGATGGAACAATAACGGTTAATACTCCATCTATAAACTTAGATATCCACTCACTAGAACTACCGGGTCTCACCGCCACAGTTGTATAGCCAGAGTATTTAGCAAGGGCTTTAGCGGATCTAAAGTGCCAGCCATTATTTTCCTCCTCAGCTAACCTCCCGGGCTCCAGAGAGGCTAGTGGGTGGTGTAACACACTTATAACCCTAGGCATTTCAACCGTTCGCACCTCTCCTAAGGTGACAAACCCGTCCCAAATCTTCTCAAATATCCTACCACCATTTAAAACAACTTAGGAGACTTTCTATAAAAACATTCACATACCTAGTGTTTCCCACATTCTTTAGATGAAGCTTAAATAGTTGCCTAGCGTCTAAGCCCAATTAACGTATCTCTCATAAATCCCACCCAATCTACTGAAGAATCCCATAGACCCAATATGTAGAGCTTCTGCTAGCGATCCCTATAATCCTACTATTAAATACCCGTATAGGTTATCCAAGATCGTATCACAGAAAGCTCTTTAAAATACTATAAGTAGGGATAGAATCGCTCATAAGCCCGGAGATAGTTGACTCAGCTGGATCACTGTGTACAAGTATGTTAACCGATCCCGTGACCCATATAAGCTAATTACTCCACTAGCATAGGCCTCTTAGTAGTAAGCTATCCCATTATAGCTCTCAAGACCCGTTACCAGGAAGATCTCGTTAAGATATGTGAGAATAAGAGATGTCTTTCCATACCTCCTCAGCCCCGTGACTATGGTTAGCTTATCTTTTTCAAGTGATCTCTCTAGTAAATTCCACTCTTCTTCCATGTCGAAGAAGTCGGCTTTCCTCCTCTATAGGTTCAGGACTGAAGTAACCCATTACTTACCCCCCTAAGTAACTTCTTCCCCTAAGTATTAAAATTTTTGAAACAGTTTCCGCCAAAATTCCAAAGAGGCTGAAAGAGCTCATAGGTGTTAATACATAAAGCCAAACCAGCAATAAATAAAAATCATCGAGGAGGGACTGAAGGAGCATATGCTTAAAGGAGCTGAGAAGAAACTGGAAGAATGTCAGCTGAAGCGCTCTCATTCATCTAGCCTCATTCATGAAGCACCACAAGGATCCAAAGCTTGTTGTATCAGAGCACGCTGGTAAGAGCCTCGCCATTCAGGGCGGGGAGGCAAGTATGAATGGGATATATATTAGGGTGTTTACCGCGGTCACCACGCTTCCCACTTTAAAGAAGTCTCTGAACGATATGGTCTTAGAGTACTTTGATTCAAGCACCTCTAGGATGATTATGTTTGATGCTGCGCCGAGAAGCGTTAAGTTGCCTGCAATTGTGCTGAACGCTGCTAGTGAGAGCCAAGCGTTTACATCTCTCCCTGTGAAGCCGAGTGAGTGCATGTAGTCTATGAAGAGCTTTGTGAAGGGGACGTTGCTGATGAGCTGGCTTACAACTATGGATGAAGCAGCTATTGATAAGACGTCCCTGTAGTCCCCGTACCTCGCACTCATGAAGATGTTTAACAGGGGGGTTAAGACGCCGCTTCTCCATATACCATCCATGGTTATAAACATCGTTATGAAGAACACTATAGTACCCCAGTCCACCCTGCTAAGAGTATCCCTTGGATTCGATGAGAGAATATATGCGAGTGAAGCCATTATGAAGGGTATGAATCCCCTGTGCTCTATCCATTTAAACCCCATTATTTCAAGGATATCGTTCACCACCAGGATAACTATTGTAACAGTGAAGAACACCCCTGAAACCAGTGCATCCCGCTTGTTCTTCAAGTGCTCCTCGGGGATAATGATAAACCCCTTTAACACACGGTTCTCAATATTATACAGCCTCATGACTACAAGTGGTGTGAGCACGAGGTTTACAAGTGTTGGAACAATGAGGACGCTCATGAACTTCATAAATGGCGCTGTGATACCCGACTCTATCGCGATGAGTAGGTTCTGTGGATTACCCATGGGCGTCATGGCTGAGCCTATTGTTATTGCGAATGCTAGTATTAGAAAGAATGGCACCGGATCCACTCCTGTTATCTTAGCCATCGTATAGACTATTGGAGGCCCCATTAATGCAACTGTATCATTAACAGCGAACGCTGCCAGTAGCCCCAGTACTATGGATGTAGACACCAGTATCCCACGGGTCGACCCGGCCCTGGAAACCAGTTTAATAGCTATGACTTTCAGTAGGCCGCTTCCCTCGGCGAGCCCAACCAGGCTGAACATGCCTATCAGGAATAATATTACATCGAGATCTATGGCTTCACCAAGCTTATCAAACGGCTCTAAACCAGTTAAGACAGTGAGGGTTGAAGCAGCCGCCATTATCGCCCATATGGGTATGCTTGGCCTCCGCGACCTAATTATCAATCCCCCTATAATCCAAGCCAATATAATTAATGCTGCAACATGATTAACCAGAGTCATACCGGTCTACCATCGCAGTGATGCTACCAGTTGATTACCTACCACATGATCACCTTATATATTAGGGAGCCCCCCAGGCTGCACCCTGCAGCATTGAACGTGGTCCTAGTTGTCTAAGACTACCCGAGTTCAGGCGGTATTCATTTTCACCGTACTTGAAACATATTTAAATTACTTGGACGTAATACATTATATGATTGATTAAATAATAGCGTAATAATAATAGTATTATATGTTGAGATGTTTACATTATTTATTTAAATATATTATAACCCTTGCTCTTTAACTACCAAGTAATACGAGAATATTACATAGGTGATACTTATGCCTATAAAATATAGGTGTAAAAGCTGTGGGTTCATACTATTCGAATTCACGAGGGTGGGGCAAGACTATTATGGAGTGCCCACACCCGAGGAGGTTTACAGGATATACGGTGGCATATGCCCCAGGTGTAAGTCCATGCTTGAGGTACCATTACCGAGTGAAATAAAGAGTAGGATAATAATACGTGGCACAATACAGTTCAAGCACGCCATACCAGGAGGCGTGGGAGGCATACCTAGCGAAGCCGCCTCCACTAAACTAAATGCATAGAGTCAATTATTTCACCTAGTGCCTCCAAGCTATACTCGGCCTTATACCTCCTGAGTAGCCTTAATATCTTCTCCCTCTCCAAGCCCAGTCTACTGATTAATTCACTGCGATATCTGAACCGGTAGAGTAGGTAAGAGATAAACGAGGAGAGATTACTCGGCTTCACAGACCTCCTCGCGCTCTCCCAGTCTATTATTTTCATCCCATCGGGACAGATGAAGACGTGGTTACCAGGCCTGTTGAGCTCGGTATGGTCTATGCGTATCGAGTCAAGCCTATTTAATGCTACGAGAACCTCGTAAATCACTTGTTTAACCCTATCCATGTCGCCGGTTCTAAATAAATCTGTGAGGAGAGCCTCCAGCGATCGACACGTAACCGGGTTCACTAGCTCTCTAAACAAGTAGTCTCGGCTATACATGTATAGTCTGGGCGTGACACCGGAGCCGCTGGCCCTCATCATTGCCTCAGCCTCCCTGGATAAGTCATCCCTTCGACTATCCGTTCTCCTTATCTTTAACACGCCTAAGCCATGCCTTGTATGGTAAGCCACCACGATTATCGAGGAGTAGCCTTTCCCAAGCACCCTGACACCGTGTATTACCTGGCCTGTCTCCAACAGGTATATGAAGCCCTCCTTAATCAGCTCCAGGGTTCTCTCAACTATTAAATCTCTTCTATTGCATGCCGGGAAGCATAGTACTCTATATATGTATTCATCCCGGGGGTAGTTGACTAGGAAATGCACTTCACCATCCATATAGGGGTCTTCAATATAAATTCTGAAATCCATCGTAAAGCCCCTCTTCCCGATAACTCTGCTATCACCTCCTCGCTTAAGGCCTTCACCGATGGTTTTATATCCCTAAAGTGTGGCGCAACCGAGTACCATCGGCTTTCCTCCTCCAGTATTTGCTTTACATTAATGTATCTTCTAAGGGATAACGCGTTCAGGGAGCCCTTCTCATCAACCCATACACCGATCCCTCTACCAAGATGCTTCGATATGAAGCTATGTGATCTCTCCCAGTGCTTCACAGAGGGACCCTTATAGTGTTTATATACTGGGAGACTACAGGAATCAAGCTCCAATAATATAGCACAGTACCTGTCCTCGTCGGTCCACGATAATGAATCGATTACGTGGAAATCAAAGTTCTCGAGGAGCTTAACCATGGTATCCCTAACCCTGTTCAACTCGCCCCATACAACATCAGGGGGCAGTCTCTCCTCCAGCATGTACTCAACTAGGACTATGCATCTATCCGCGAGCTTCTTCTTCACATCATCTATAGATGAACCCTCGTACTCTAAGCCGTAGAATACTAGTGATGGATGCGTGAGATAACACCTGGATGCCAGGCTGAATATTGCAAGGCTTTTCATCGATACATTTGCCGTTACATTCCTCATGGGATCCACCGGGTCCGGCATATATATTACTGAGTCAGGATACTTTTTCCTAAACCCCTTCCAGAAAGATTCGCCAACGTTTATCGAGTCAATGTAAACCGGGGGATTCCATTTAGATGCCTCCTCGAGAACCCTCCTCATGGAATTATACCTGGCTATAAGTACTTCCACAGCATAGCCGCTGAACCCCTTTGTCTTGACCTCGGCACCATATACCCCAATACCTTTCATAAACTTCTTTAATAATCTAACCTGGTCTCTCATCTCATCCGTGAGCCTCTCCCTAATGTACCTCGTGTGGAACGGCGTCCTATCCACAGCTGTTCTAATATGTGCCGGGTCTGATATGTTGAACGCTGGCACGATATCTGCTTCAACATCACTGATCCTGACCCTTACATAGGGGTGTTCAGCATACCTTAACTCATATATCCCAAGTTTCTCCGCGGCTTCAACCACTAGCTTAAACCCTTTACTCTTCAACTCCTCGATACTCCATGATTCAGGGTACAGGACGAATACATCCATATCCCTGTCTCCAGATAGCCATGTATCATGCGCTATGCTTCCCTGAAGAGTTACCTCGGCTTCGACACCATGCTTTCTCAGCACGGTGTTTATAGCATCAGCGATCACACGGTATACACCTAGTACATGCTCGTACTCCTCCCTGCTGGGCTTGATTGTTTTAAGCACAGCCTCCTCGATCTCGCTGACAGTCATTTCAATAATCCACCACTGCTAGGCAAGCTTTTTCACGCATATATTGCTATATATTGGTCCACGCGGCGTTAAGACGCTTTTCTTAACTATTACCTCCTCCACCGGTGAATACCCGAAGTCCGTCCCCCTTAGCTCCATAAGCGTCTTCACGAGTTTCTCAATACCCCTATACCCCTTGACCCTGGCTAGGGTTATATGTGGAGTGAACTCCTCCCTCTCAGGTTTAATACCGATCCTCCTTAACCCAGCCTCCACGATCCTGTATAATTCCAATAACTCATCACTCCCTTCCTCAACCCCAGCCCAGATCACCCTTGGCTTCTCAAGACTTGGAAAGCCCCCTATGTTCTTAACATGTATTTTGAACCCCTTGTATGAGATCGTGTTTATGAAGCCGCACACCTCGTCAACGACGCTTCGTGGTACTTCACCAATGAATCTCAGGGTTAAATGAATATTCTCGTCTTCAACAGGCTTTAGATCCACCCCGGTGGCAGTTATCTTATCCCTTACCTCGATGAGTCTTCTCAGGACCTCCTGATTCTTCAGCTCGATGGCTATGAAGCACCTTATGATCTCACCGCTCAATGACACCACCCCTAACTCTATGAAACATTAAAACGCCTCCAAAATATATTAACTATCCTAAACCAGCTGGTGTAGTATTCATGTTATTCATACTAATCGTGGGGATGCCTGGATCCGGTAAGAGCGTGGTTGTTGAAGTAGCAAGGGGCCTCGGCCTACCTGTCTACACCATGGGCGATGTTGTAAGGGAAGAGACGAGTAAAAGATACGGCATTATCACACCGGAGCTCATGGTCTCCACGTCAAGGGATCTACGGAGAGAACGCGGCGACAACATTATAGCTGTTAAAACAATTGAAAGGATAAGAGAGAAGGAGGGCGCCGTAGTTATAGATGGCGTTAGAAGCCTTATCGAGGTGAATGAATTCAGGAGGCACGGCGAAGTCATTATAATAGCAGTACATGCCTCACCAAGGACAAGGTTCAAGAGGCTGCTGGAGAGGAAGAGGCCCGGGGATCCAGCTTCATACAGTGAGTTCCTTAAGCGTGATATGACGGAGTTGGAGTTCGGTGTAGGTAGCGTGATAGCTCTAGCCGACTACATGATAGTTAATGAGTCAAGCATCGAGGATGCTAAAAAAGAAGCCGTTAGAATACTGAGGGAAGTGGTGGAGAAACATGGTTAGAATAATAGTTGAAGCCGAGGTAAGGCCAACCGAGGACGCTGAGAAGGTGAAGAAGGCTGTGAAAAACATCTTCGCCGGGGATATAATAATCCAGGAACTAGGCAACAAGTACAGGGTGGTTAAAGGGGTCTCCCCCACTATTGAATCGTTGAAGCCATTGAAAAACCTCGCAAAAACTCAACAGGTTGAGCCAGCTCTGAAAAACTACCTTATCAAGTACAGGACCACTACCTCAATAACTCTTTTACTACATAAGCAGGCTGCATACGCTGGGAAGCTCTCGCTAATAGATAGTGAGAAAGAATCACCACTGGGACCAGTGAAAATCATCATTGAGGGAGACGAGAACGAGCTAGAGGAGGTAGTTAAATACTTCTCAACTTAAAATCATTTATAATTCTAGACACTAGTATTATTGATAGGGAGAATAACATGGTGAGGATGGTTTTACCTGAAGCGAAAATATTCAGGAAAATAATCGAGTCCGTTGGAAAACTAGCCGATGAAGTCGCGTTTACAGTTACTAGTAACGGTGTCTCCCTTAAAGCACTCGACGTTGATCAATCATCCTACATCGAGGTTTTCCTACCAGCCGATATGTTTCTCGAGTACACTGTAGATAGCGAGGAAATCCTGGGGGTTTCAATCAGCAATATCAAAAAAGTTCTAAAACACCTTAGGAAAGGCGAGAACCTTATCATAGAGTCAAATGGAGAGTTCATAGAGTTCACTGTCAGCAGTGTCGCGAAAAGACGGTTCAAGTTCAGGAACCTAGATGTCTCAGTACCCGAGATACCTGAATTCAACCTGGAATTCAAGGTATCAGCTCAACTAGTCTCATCAAACGTGAAGAAGGCCCTTGAAGATGTTGAGAGCGTGGGAAGCCTTATTGAGATAGATGCCCCATCAAATGATCTAATGGTTTTCAGGGCAGTGGGCTCTGGAAAGGTCGAGGTCAAGTTCGCAGCTGGTTCAACAGCTCTGTTATCCATGGATGTGAAGGAGCCGTCTAAATCCATCTATGACGTCGTAAAGCTCTCCACGATCCTCAGTATTACAGAGGTCTCAGACGTGGTTACACTGGAATTCGCTAGTAAAATGCCTCTCAAAATGGAGTTTAAGATAGGAAACGGGAGGATATCGTATCTAACCGCACCAATAGAGGCAGTATAGTTGGAGCCCTACATACCTTTAACCATTTTCAATAATTTAACTCTGATATCAAGGAGGCTTGCTGGAGATAGATGCATTGTTGTCTTTTTAAATGACGTGGCGACAAGCCTATATGGTTTAGTAAATCCTTTATCAGAGATAAGGGTCCTCGCATCCTCATCATGCCTTGATGACGCATTATATATGCTACTAGAGTCCTTCAACATACAGGAGGAATACTCGAAGGCAAGAGAGCAATTAGTGGGAAACAGGATTGTTGCTGTCTCAACTAGGACCATGCCTCTCCTGGTGATTGAAGCCGAGAAAAACAACCTGGATCACGAGATAGTTGAATCCCCAGTGAAATACATGGATGAGGCCTTCGAATTCTACATACCACAACTGGAGTATTTGATAGTAAAGCTATTGTCTCTAAGACTATACCCATATATAACCTACGGCATCACATTGTTATTCTCATGGGCAGACGTCATTAATATGGATCTATTGTCCAAAGCACTCGAGATAAGCGGGGTATCGAAGAAAGAGCTATCTAGGGAGATAGATTCAACCCTTAGGCATGTGGAGGCTTTCTCAGTGATCAAAGAAGAAAATATCAGGGGAAAGCTGGAGACTCTATTACGGTCTGTTAACTAACTGAAAAGTTTACAGGCGTTTTAGCTACTACAGGCTATACATAGCTATCCTGGTTCTATCACTACCTGCACCCTAACCCTTCCCCATGGTACCTCCCCAGCTTCTCCTAGTGTTCTTTTGGCAAGTATATCGCCACCCCGTCTTCCCCGTACTTGGTGATCGTTGTCTCGGAAACATATACAGTACTCCCCATTATAACTAGAAGGCCCTGTCCTTCAGGGTGGAGAGGAGGTCGGATCCTTAATAACCCTGGTATATTTTTACCATTATATCATGGGACACAGGGTGAAGGTTATGGCTACTAATATATTTGGTAAGATAAGCCCTCAGACACCGGGTCAGGAAGAGGTGATAAATGCTTTAAGCGATAAAAAGTATGAGATAATAGGCTTATTCGGCCCTACGGGATCGGGTAAAAGCCTGCTAAGTATACTGTACGGCATAGACTCGGTGGTGAACAATAGGTATAAGAGGTTCATAATATCACGTCCCCTCATAGATGTTGTTACAGGTAAGGAGCTTACTACAGCGGACCTGGGCGATCTATATTATCAACTGGCATCTTCATACATACAGGATATAATATCCGGTGTAGCTGAGTGGAGCCTCATCAAAGAGTTAATGGATAAGGGATTGATTGTTATAACGGATTCACATTATCTACGCGGCAGGACATTCGATGACTCGGTGATATTCCTCGATGACGCGCAGAGCATACCGGTTGAAAGCGCTATCGAGATAGTTATGAGGATAGGTAGGAACAGTAGGCTAATAATAGCTGGAGACCCAGTGTTCCAGAGGACAACTGGTAGCAGAGACTCTGCGGGCACGCTTAGAGAGCTATTACTCGGAGAGGACTCAGCGAAAGTGATAGATCTAGGATTAAAAGATATCGTGAGGCCGGGTGCTAGGAGAGGGATTAAACTACTACTAGAGTCCAGGGTAAGAGCCAGGGCCCTCAGTGAAGCAGAGAAACAGATACTTGAAGCAGCAAGAATAAGGGCGCCAGATGCAGACATAGTGACCGTAGTCGAATTCGTTGAGCTTAAGAGGCAACACGATATCTCAGAGGATAGTGTGCCAGATGCCTTGATCATTACCAAGGAAGGATACATAAGCAGGCTCATTGGTAAAGGCGGTGAGAGAATTACCGGGATAGAGAAAGACACCGGCTACAAGCTGAGGGCCGTAGAGTTAACACTTGACTTTAAGCCATTGATACGGGCCATGCATCCAGTAAGCTGGATACATAAGCATATCATAGATGTAGACTTCGCCGGCCCCAACCTAGCTGTTAAAGTATCCAGCGAAGGATATGGCGCTTTCGTGGGTCAGAAGGGCTCGCACATAAGATTCATCGAGGCGGTATTGATGAGGTTGCTCGGCGTAGGAATCAGGGTATATGAGGTTGAAACAGGAGAGAAGGAGAGAAGAAAGAAGAAGACGTAGTACTTCTCCGAACCAGCAGGGCTATCCCCGCGGCTACAACTAACACAGACAATAGCATTATAGCTATTAACGCGGAGCCGGGGCCTCTGATACCTGGCTCACTATTCCTCGTTACCGTGGTGGTTGATGCAGGGGCCTCTGATCGAGTAGTTGTAGTGGAACTGGACACGGTGGTTTCATCGGGCCCCCCGGATACTCCCTCAATATATTTCTCTATTTTCGAAGGAAGACTACTGATCGATTCTCCAAACATATTCCTGTATTTCTCCTCATCAACCACGATGAAGACCTGGGTAGCTGATATTTTCTTATGGAAGTCCACTACTTCCTGAACCTCAGACTCATTTACAATTGTTTCACGTGTGTATCCTTCGAACACAAAGGGGTATTCAAGTAGAGAGCTGGCGAGGAAATCCAGTGAAACCCATCCAAGGCCTGGAATATAGGCTAGGACAAAGGCGTGGGGGCCGTTGTACACATAGTAATATGTGACGTTTCCAAGATTTGTCTCAAGCTTTAAATCCGGGATATACACGTAGCCGTATCCTATTATAGCCGGTATATTATAGTGGCTGAGTAGCTCAACCAGTACACGCGACATGTCATCGCAATCTCCTTGCCTGGACTCGATTACTTCATCAATAGTCCTCGGGAGAGATGATGCATTATATGTAAAGTACTCTGTGTATATAAAGTAGGCGGCATTAACCGCTATCCCGAGCTTACTTGCTGAGTACACTGATGAATTATACCTGTTCTTAAACCAATCCTCGAAAGCCGGCACCACGACCTCTATAACCCTACTATATGGTGTTTTCACGTACTCCGTGGTGATGTCGCCTGGTATGCTTTGATTGCTTATGCTGTAGCCTGGATTATTTAATGCAAGCCTATAGTATCCGAGTATCATTGAGTTATCACTATAACACACTTTAATCCTTGAGATGAAGAAGCCGAAGAAGCCATTACCAGCTGAGACATTGAAGACATATGATCCCAGGGTTTCATTGAACCCAAGGTTGTACACGTATATAGGGGTGGATTCCTGACGAAGACCGGTGTTTAACGTGATATTCTGCGGTGTCTCAAGCAGTAGGGTATCGTTGATCAGGGAGTTATAGACTTTTATAGCATTGATAAAGTAGAGAATGCTGCATGTCTCACGAGGCGTTATCTCCCCGTGCACGATAAGGGGGGTTGCGTATTGTAAACATAGGAGAACCACTACTAGTGCCACGTAAAATACTCTAAGCACCCTCATGAAACACACCTGGTTATGATATCTCTATAATCTCTACAATATTTTAATATCCACTACTACTTGATGAGTACGTGGCCCTACATTCCTTATCTTCCTCTTACTTGAAATATCATAATTTCTCACACCGAGTGAGGCAAGTTTTTCAGCCACTAGTTGTTCAGCCTTGGTTAAATAATGCTCCCCCTTCGCCGTTTTAACATGTAGATACACGTGTATCCATCCTCTTCCATCCCTCAACGCCATCAATGCCTTGTCGAGATAGTCGAGGGCCAGTTCAGGATACGGCATTAACACCCTGTCGCTTGTATTAGTGAGCCTTGAATTCACTACCTCACCAGCATCGCCTAGGATGGGTTCGACCACGTCCTCCACATGGTTCAACCTCACGTTTTCAACCATGTAGTGGTATGCGTATGGATTTATATCTATACTGTATACTTTCCTCGGCTTGGCGTATCTAGCTATTATTATACTGAACAACCCGGCACCAGCAAACATGTTCAAAACCGTCTCACCAGGAGCCACTAGTTTAGCGATCCTATAGTGCTCGTAGTTTAAGCTGGGAGATATATATACCTTATTTATATCCACCTTGAAGACGCAGCCATGCTCCCTATACAGTGTTTCACTCCTGTCCTCTCCCGCCAGCAACACATGTTTCCTCAGCCTATAAGGCCCCTCTACTCCTGGGATAGCTGCCCATACGCTTTTAACGAAGTTAAAGCGCTTCAGAATCTCAAGGGCTAACGGCTTTAACTCCTCAGGGCTCATATTCAACGGTGTCCTGATTAATGCGAGATCGCCTATGAACTCAACCCTTCTCCAGACCTTCTCGGCAACCCCCTCTCCAAGTATCTCTCTCGCTAATTCCTTTAGTAAGCTACCTCTTGTCATCGACAGTGTCAACCCCATACTTGCACATGTCTCTCAAGACGCATTTATTGCAAAGGGGTTTCCGCGCCCTGCATGTTCTCCTACCATGTGTTATAAGATACAAGTGTAGATCCAGGTAGTTCCCGGGGGATGTATTATCCATCCAGAACCGCGATATATGCTTATAGCTCTTTGACCCGGTGAAACCCATCCGCATTGTTATCCTGGTTATATGCGTGTCAACTGGGAACACGGGTTTTCTGAAATACCTTAATAACACGACATCCGCTGTTTTCCAGCCGACACCAGGTAGCTCCATGAGTAGTCTCCGTGCCTCCTCTACACTACTCCTACTCACCTCGCTGATTAATCTCTCCTGGAAGCCACCCTGGTTAAACACGGAGGCGAGCTCCCTGATCACCCTAGACCTATTCCTATACATACCTGCTGGTCTCAAGGCGTCCTCTAGTTTATCAACCGGTAGCAAAAGCACTGTCTCAGGCGTGATGACTCCACCGGTTAACTCCCTGAGCTTCTGCAACGCCCTGCATGCATTTCTATCGCTAGTGTTCTGGCTTAGAATCACAGCCGTGATTATCTCAAACAACCGGTTGCTTTGAATACATCTCTCAGATACCACGAATTCATCCGCATCCAGCTTATACTCCTTCCTTAACCTATTCAGCACCTCATCCCCGATCCTAGTATCCAACGATATATACACCCTTTAGCCTACGGGTAGATTCTTCCCCTGAACCTGGGGAACGGTAGTGTATCCCTTATGTGATCCAGCCCAGTAATCCACATCGTAACTCTTTCTACCCCTAATCCGAATCCGCTGTGAGGCACACTTCCATACTTCCTTAAATCCAGGTACCATTTATAGTCCTCTGGGTTCAATCCTTGCTCTATGATCTTCTGGTATAATACATCATACCTGTCCTCACGCTCGCCTCCACCAATTATTTCACCATATCCTTCAGACGCTAAGAGGTCGAAGCCGAGTACTACATTGGGGTTTGATGGATCAACCTTCATATAGAAGCTTTTTATCTGCCTTGGGAAGTGTGTCACGAAGAACGGTTTCTCGAACTCCATGGTGAGTATCCTCTCCTCATCCGCGCCTAGATCATCGCCCCATTTAACATTAACTCCTTTCTTCTGGAGTATCTCTATCGCCTCATCATACCTTATCCGTGGGTAGGGCGTCTCCATTGCAGGCTTTAATTTCTCGATATCCCTACCCAGGTCTACTAGCTCACTCCTCCTTTCCTCAAGTACCCTGGTCACAATATGCGATACCAGCTCCTCCGCGACCTTCATCATGTCATCCATGCTGTACCATGCTGCCTCAGGCTCTAGGTGCCAGTACTCGGCGAGATGCCTCCTAGTCCTAGACTTCTCGGCTCTAAAACTCGGGGTTAGACTCCATACTTTCTCGAGAACATAGATAAGTGCCTCCAGATATAATTGCGCGCTCTGACTCAAGTAGGCCTTAGACTCAAAGTATTCAACGGGGAATAACGTTGCACCGCCCTCACAGGCTGATGCAGTCAATATCGGCGGGTTGACTTCCCACCAGCCATTCCTCGTGAAGTATTCTCTGCCGGCTTGAAGAATCGTGTGCTTTATCCTAAATATCTTCGTGAACCTTGGGCTCCTTACCCATAAATGCCTGTTATCCAGGAGATATTCTATGCCTTCGCCACCCTTTATCGGGAAGTCCCGGCTATAGCCTATGATTTTAAAGAAGTCGACATCTAACTCGTATCCCCCGGGTGCTCTTTCCTCCCTTCTAACAGTTCCACAAGCAACAACGCTCGCCTCCAAGCCTATATCCTTTAACTCGTCTACAAGGGCTTCTCCAAGCCTGGCTGAATCAACTACAACCTGTATTACCCCGGATGAATCCCTTACCCTGATAAATGCTTTACCACCTACAACACTCCTCCTATATATCCAGCCCCTTATACAGACGTGTGAACCAATTTTATCATTGCTCATTATCTCAGCGATACTCTTATACTCCATTTCCAACCCCTATTTCCCTAGTTTTAGTTTAAAATGGTGAACCAGGTTAAAACACTACTCCTATATTAACCAGCTTTAAGTTCTAGAAGACCGCAAATCCAGTCGGCGGATGAACCATCGTGGAGGGCTCTAAGTCATATCATGACGAACCCGGGAACAACTATAAAAACCATAAAAATAATTCTCAGGCAAACACTCCTAGGGTAGCTCTCTAGCCATCACATACGCGTCCTCGCCGTCTAGGTAATAGTTTTTCTCCACCTTAACCTTTCTATACCCTAGTTTCTCATATAGTGAGATAGCTGGGTTATTTGATACCCTTACCTCCAGATATGTCTCGTTACACTTGTAATCATAATACATGGACTTCATAGCGTAAGCCATTAAAGCATACCCGAGGCTTCTACCCCGGTGCTCCTTGAGAACAGCTATACTTACAACGTGTCCACTTCTAGCGATAAACCTATGGAAGAAGCCGGGTTTCCACTCTACACGCGTCATAATATAACCAACTACTTCACCATTAGGTGCCTCAGCAACGTAGAAGGCCTTCCCATATTCCTCATATAATTCCTCGAAAAAGCTCCTTGGATAATGCTCTGGTAGTGAAACCATGTTTATCTCGATAACCCTGGTTATATCATCGCTGGTCGCGTTTCTAACCCTGTATCCTGGAGCTTCCATGGATAACTTCTTAACAGCTAGGTTAAATATTTCGTCAACACTATACGAGGTAACAGTGCTCATAGCCATGACCCTAAGTGTATTAAAGCCCCTCGTATGATTTATAAATAGTGTTTAAGGTATCAAGCCTAATCGGGGATTTAATTGGCCCATGAAGAGCTTGCAAGGTTTCTCCATCAACCCCTCCAGGGTAGGAACATACTGCTCGGCTTAACGGCTAGCTCATCAATATATAAATCAATAGACCTCGCCAGGAGACTCATACGTATGGGGGGCAATCTTAGAGTTGTAATGACGAGGAGATCGCTTTCACTCATAGGTGTGGACCTAGTTCACTGGGCTACCGGTAGTAAACCATTCTACGAGATGAGCGGGGAAACAGAGCATATAGATCTAGCACAATGGGCTGATGCAATGGTTATCGCGCCTGCAACACTGAACACTATGGGGAAGATCGCGTACGGTATACTTGATGAACTACTAACACTAACAGCCACCACGATGATGGGGTCTAGTAAGAAGGTGATAATAGTGCCAGCAATGAACATCCGCTTAATGAGCTCTCCCCAATACAAGAACGCTGCTGGAAAACTAGAGGAATATGGGGCTGTGATAATACCTCCGTTAATAGAAGAGGATAAAGCCAAGTATCCTCCCCTAGATGACTTATCCCACTGCATAGACGCCATAGTTAACAGGGGAGTAGACTTAAAGAACCGGAGGATACTAGTTACCGCGGGACCGACAAGGGAATACCTAGACCCGGTGAGGATAATAACCAATCCAAGCAGCGGATTGATGGGTGTCCTAATAGCCAGGGAACTGGCTTGCAGAGGAGCCAGGGTAGACCTGGTACACGGCCCGATGACTGTGAAACCCCCATACCTTGTTAAAAGCATCCATGTCGAGACAACGAGTGATATGGCTGATAAAATACGGGAGCTAACAAATGAGACAATATATGATGCAGCAGTATTCGCGGCTGCCCCAGCAGACTATAAACCGGCTTCTTCATCACCGGAGAAGATATCGACCAGGGATAAACCATACCTTGAGGTAAGACTGGAGCAAACCCCGAAAACCATTAAATCCATTGCCAATAGGCCAAGGATACTCGTAGCATTCGCTGCTGAAACATGTGGTGGCGAGAAGCTTGTTGAGAAAACCCTTCTGAAGGCAAGTGATTATGGAGCCGACCTCGTCATAGGTAACAACGTGTTATCGAGTGAAGCCGGTTTCGGGAAGGAGATGCTCGAGATCGTTGCAGTGGCTGAAGGAGGCATCATGGATAGAGGCACCAGGTTTAAACCCGAGGTCGCCAGGATAATAGGAGACTTTATATCGAGGAGACTTCAAGCCTGTTGTGGGTTCTAAATGCTTTCTGAATTCCTTGTAGATGTTTTGGATGTGTTTTATTCTCTTGGCGTCTTTACTCGTTTTCCTTGATGACTATTACTTTTATTTTTCCCCGTGTGGTTTCTTCAGCTTCCCCTAGTATTCTCTGGGTGGGTATACTAGATTGTCTTAGAAGGCCTCAACGGGCTTATGGAAAACGTAAACAGCAAGAACAATAGCGTTAGGTGGAAGCTGGCAAGACTTGCATATAGGGGGCTAGTCTACTCTATCGCTAGCAAAGCAGTCGAATACAACGCGCCAATAGTATTCGTAGACCCCAGGAACACCTCGTCGACATGCTCGATGTGTGGGAGCAGGCTAGGGTATGTTAGCAGAGTAGCCATATGTACAAAATGTGGCTTGAAAATGGATAGAGACTCTGTGGGGGTGATAAACATCTGGCTGAAGGCTGTACAAGCGTATGCGGGGTGCCGGGGTCACCCCTGAGTGCCCCTACTGTGAAGGATGAGGCCGGAGAGAGCGGGGGAATAAGAAATAATGGGATGAAGCAGGTAGCCAGAAATATCTACAGGCAATCACAGGTATTCACCAGACCCGAACCCTAGTGATCTCATTGAAGACCTCTAGGGGAGAACCAAATACCTCGAACACCCTGTCCTCATACATTCTTTTAACTATATTAAGGAACTCGAGGAGACATGTTTTCAACCCATTCAACGGCATATCCAGTGGAGCTGGCTCATAGAAATCGACTCCTTTCAACACCCCTGTAGCGAAATACCATAGAGTCTTACTAATCTTCCTGCCTTTAACGGGTTCCAGTGACACACCGCTACTCGAGAAACTCGTGTGTAGTATGTAGATTGATGATATCCTTACGCCTTTCTCAAATAATTTCTCACGGTCACTATTATTGATATCTATTATCTCGTAACCATGCCTCGTCTTCCCTTGGGGTGTTATTCTCACCTCATACAAGTCTTTGACCCTGGGATCGTAGACAAGCACCGAGGAACCGGATTTTACGTAGAGTCCATTATCCGAGGCCTCTACCACCGTGTTCTCCGTTGAAAGCAGGTTGAAGCCTCTTGAATACGCTATACTTGCAATAGTGCTTTTACCTGTATGAGGATATCCTAGTAACAGTATGGCTTTATCGGTGCCAGGTATATGTATAGTGATTGAATCAGTTAAAACAACCCGTTTCTCCAGCAAGAGCCTCCTGGATAACGCTTGAAGCAAGAAGAAGACCGGTGACTCGTTAACATATGGCTCTACCGGTCCACCCTCCACAATGTATCTATCCGGGAGGCCGGATGAATTATAATATTCAGCAGCAACCACGTTAAAACCCTGCCCCCTTATCCATGACACCTCTATACCTCTACTATTGCAGTGCTCGCAGAGACGGGGATCGGGTAGGTACCTGCGTGAAAACGAGTTTGTGAATGACTCCACGATGGCTACTAAATCCTCGCCATAGAACCCTATGCACACACCCCCTATCTTAAGGCATTGCTTCAAGATATCCACCACTAGATTCTATCTGGGCCTGCTATATTTATTGTTATATGAACCGCTCCATATACCAGGTATTTTCTTCACAGATATCATTGCTTGGATGCATCATCAATATGGCCGTAGAATTAGTTGGGAAGAGGATAGCTCTCTGAGTCTCTCCAATATGGTCTCCAATGCCTCTTGGAGTACCCTATTATTATCATAGTTCCTAACTATCTCCTCCAGCTTATCCCTGCTCATTGATTTCAGCTGTATAGCCTCCTTAATCATTAATGGTACTGCCCTAACAATATTGTCAACTATTGTGACAGATGCCATACGGGCTGTCCTGGAAAGAGGGTTCAGGTCCACCGCTATAACTGTTTTACCCATCTTCCTCAATGCCTCGGTTCTATCCCCGTCCTCCAAGGGGACGAATACCACGTCGGCGATCAATATGCCTCTAGGGCTGACGCGTCTTCTCTCGCTAAATAGCTCCGGTATGGTGGCTGATGCATCGTCCCCGACCCCCAATACCTCACGTGCCCCGTGCTCCATGAGGTGTTTGGCGATGGCTTCCTCTCTTTCACGGGTTCTGTAGAAGAGGTTTACCTCGAGCTTTGCCCCAGTGACCTCGGCTAACTCCACTATTTCACGTGGAACCAGGGCCGCTGTATTGCCGTTGACTGATATCACGGGGTGCTTGGCCAGGAGTAAGTGTGCAACGGCCGCTCTAATCGCTTTTAAAGCGAATCCATGTGTTTTCTCACCGAGTAAGTAATCGAAGCACTCACCTCTTCCATGAGCTATCAACCCTTCTAACGCTACAATATTCCTCCTATATCCTTCGACTAGTTTCTCCCTTATGAGTAGACTTTCCCTACGTGGATGGTTAGCCGGGATGCTCAACCATTACACCTCTATCAGATATCGTTGTCTCAAATGCCTTTATCCCGTTGCTACTTAATAACTCGTGTATCTCGCTGGCATACTCTTTTTCAACCCAGATGATTAGGGCGGACTTCTTAAGATAATACGATATAATACCCTTCCTACCACTCAGTATTTTATCGACTACACTGTAATCGAATACCTTCCTTGTGAATAACTGGGAGTAGTTAAAGAAGTCAAGTAAGTCCTCGCTTTCCACGAGTTTCTTATAGTATGAAAACGCTACCTCGTATAGCTCGCTGGTTATCCGGGAGAGCATCACCTGTGTGGATTCACCACTTGAGAGTTCGCCAACAATGAGTACTGGTTTCTCGAAAACCACGACTCGATGGGCTATGCCCACCCCTGGAGCCCCTGGCTTTAAGCGTATAGCGAACCCCCCTGTATACTCGGATAACACATCGCCGAGGCCTGTTAAGTATTTTACTTCAAGGACATGTGCTAATTGAAGAGCCTTCATTGATGAATATTTTAATGCGTGATACGATGCCAGGGCATGTGCTATGAGTAACCCAGCCGATATCCCGAAGCCCCTGCCCAGTGAGACGGGTGAATATGCATTTACCGAGATACTAGTACCAGCGTTATTGCATATCTCCATTGACTGTTCCCCTAAAACCCTAGCATTATTTATGTAGATGCCGCACTCTCTATCATCAACTATATCGGCCTCTATATACATGGCTAGGTTTAATCCAGCACCATAGCTACCTGTCTCAAGATAACTTGACGAGATAGAGGGGATCCATAAGCCTGAGACATGGAGGGGTATCTTGATCTTCAAAAAACACACCCGGACTCCTATGAGAGGAATTCCGTGATTACTCTAGGCAGGAGCATCCACCCATGCTGGATGAGCCCTAAGCTTCCTTTACTACACTCCCTCTCTGTAAACTTCTCCACGTTATCGGGCTTAATACCGGGCATGTAGAATGCAACTGGTACAGGGTCATCTGTATGTGATTTAACGCTTGGTGGAGTAGCGTGATCAGCTGTAACAATTAATGCATATCTATCCCTTATCTCATTGATGAGTGGTTGTATAAAATACTTATCTATCTCCTCAATCCTCTTCTTCTTTAACTCCAAGTCGCCATCATGCCCAGGCTCATCAGGTCCCTTCAAGTGCACGTAGACTATATCGTTTTCTCTAAGAGCATCTAGAGCAGCTTTCAGCCTTACCCTGTAGTCTCTAGCCGGGTCCCCCGTCGGAGGCTCCATGATTATGGTTTCAGCACCGAAAGCCCTACCTATACCGATCTCCACAGGCATCTCGGCTAACACTGCAAACCTACACCCGTATTTCTCGGGCAGCTTAACCGCCCTCGGCACTCTGCTACCAGCATCCCTCATGAGTATAGCGTTGCCCGGTAGACGCCCTTTGCTAATCCTCTCGATGTTGACCGGGTGCTTCGAGAGTATTTCAACAGCCTTCTTAAAGAACACGTTGGCTAACTCAGCCGTTACCCTTGCCTCCGGGGTATCCTCAAGGGGCTTTATCTCCGGCACCCGCTTCGATGGGGAGGGCACGGCCACGCTGACCATACCGTGTCTCCTGTAAGCCGGGTCATTATTATCCACCATTGGTGAGAGCCTATGACTCCTGCTACCTATGACAACTACTGCCCTATGCCCTATAGTGGCCACTACTCTAGCATATCCATCGTATATTCCCAGCTCTAATCCATCAACTGCTTTAGCCAGTTCACGTGCCTCACTGGTTGTGAGGCCCCTGCCGACTCTTCTATCAATGATCGTGTAGGTGGATGGATCTATAGTTGCAAAGTTAGCCCTGAACGCGACTTCGTGTTCCTCATTAATGCTTAAACCAGCCCCGAGAGCCTCTAGAGGACCCCTGCCAGTGTAAACCTCATGGGGATCGTATCCAAGTATAGAGATGACTGCCTCATCGCTCTCAGGTGCGATGCCCTTGCCAACCGTGTACATTAATCCACACTTACTATTCCTGGCTATCCAGTCCAAGCCTGGTTTCACACTGTTCTCTAATGTAGTAGTTGGATCACTTAATCTATCGCTCATGCCGTCGAGCACTAAATAGAGTAGCTTATATTTCACGGAGATCACCCAGTGAATACTTACAATTACTCTAAATTAATAGCTTACTTAATTAAATACTGTTGGTTCAATTAGATATAGTGGTGGCCGGGTTGAACCATTCCAGCAACTACGCGCTTCAAGTAGTAAACTTGACAAAGATATATGGCAGGGGAAGCATAGGAGTCAAAGAGCTCAGCTTCACTGTAAAACCAGGGGAGATATATGGGTTAATAGGCCCTAATGGAAGCGGGAAGACAACTACTCTACGCATAATAGCAACGCTTCTCAAGCCTACTTCAGGAGAGGCGCTAGTCTACGGTGTCAACGTTGTAGAGAACCCGTTGAAGGTGAGACAACTAATCAACTACCTTCCTGAAGAAGCAGGAGCATACAGGGATTTAACGGGATTAGACTTCATTAAATTCATGCTCTCCCTGAGGTATAATGGTAGAGAGTTTGAGAAAGCGATTGATGAAGCCGTGGAAATAAGTGATCTAGGGGGTAATCTAAAGAAGCCTGTGAGAACATATAGCAAGGGCATGAAGAGGATACTGGCCCTAAGCGTGGTTCTCGCCTCAAAGCCTAAGCTAATGATCCTTGATGAACCCACATCCGGCCTAGACGTGGAGAAAAGTATATACATCAGGGAATTGATCAGGAAGTATAATAGGGAGTTCAACGTAACAGTACTCTTAAGTAGCCACAACATGCTCGAAGTCGAGAGGCTATGCGATAGAGTAGGCATGCTCTACAAGGGTAAACTAATAGCGGAGGGAACTATAGAGGAGTTGAAGAGTAGGACTGGTGGGAGGGATCTAGAGGAGGTATTCATTAAGCTGAAAACAGGGGAGGGTGATCATAGATGACCTTGAAGCCGCTGGTTATAAGGGAGATTAAGAACTTCCTAAAGAATCCGGCTTTCATAGCATCGATAATTATACTAGTGGTGTTCTACGCGTCACTGGGAAGCATTATGAGAAGCGGCATAGAGTCAGCTGTGAAAGAGTCGTTGAGCATATCTATAGGGATAGTCAAGGAGGAGGATACCGAGCTAGTGAGCCGCCTCATATCAATGCTTTCACAATATACTAATGGTTCTATAGGTATCTACCAGAGCCTCGAAGAAGCCGTTGATAAAACTGGGGTAGCAATAGTTATACCAAGAGGGTTTACTGAGAACGCTACACAGTCAGGAAGCATTATATTGCTTAAGGGAGGGGTCAAAATAGATAATCTCTCACCGATCACAGGACAGGCAAGGATATCCATGCTACAGGGAATCGCGTCAATAATATCCGACATGCTTCCAGCGGCTACAGGCGTATTATATAATATATCCATACCGCCTAGTAGGCCGGTCATGGTTGAAAGCTATGTAAGGGTATATGATAAAACCCTCACAGCCAACGAGTTCAATAGTTTTATGACCATGTTCTCCATTATACCCGTGGTGATCGGTATAATAGTAGGTATAAATGCTACTTATGCCGCCCAGGCAACAGCTATAGAGAAAGTTGAGAAAGCCTTTGAAATGCTGCTTGCTCAACCTATTCCACGTAGAAGTGTCGTGATAGCGAAGATCATCGGCTCCGTCACTGCATCAGTGATCATGGGGGCAGCTTACATGATCGCATTACTCCTGATGCTGGTCTCAGCTATACCTGCTGGCACAGCCCTAGGTAATCAATCATCAATAAACCTAGTTGAATCAGTGATCAGTATAGGGGGAACAGGAAATATCCTGGTATCAATACTTGTAATAATCCTAGGTCTGATATATTCAGGTGCCATTGGCGTAATAATAGGCGCAGTCGTCGCTGATGAAAGGATCGCCGGTGCCCTCTCCACACCCATAATACTGTTATTCATGGGTGTAGGATTCGCAACAATCTATATGGGTATGCCGTTAAACATGGCGACATCTATCCTATCCGGTTTAACGATTACATCTATACCACTTGTATTAATTAATGCATCACTCTCAGGACAATATATCTATGCGTGGATATCTATTTCGATAGCCATAACCGTGTCAATATTGTTAATGGTAATTGCTATACTTGTATTCAACAGAGATATAGTCATACTGGGTCTGAGGATCTCGCTGAGGAAAAGAGAATAAGTGGTTTACCCGTGTCTATTATTTTGCTTTAGCTTCTCTGTGCACGGGCATCCCTCTCAGCACCCGCTCACCGCTCGCGGGGTCGTCGAGGGCTTCATGATGGGTCCGCTTGGTCGTCATTGCGGTGGGAAAGTACATCCAAGCATCCATAATAGCTGGAGCACTTGAAAGTTTATCAATAAGCAGGCAGTCCTACTGTTTTTTAGAGTAGAAGTAGTGTTTTTCCTCTGGGAAAACCCCGTTCTTCACTTCCCTAACATATTCCTTGACAGCGTTAACTATGATGCTTCTTAAGTCGGCATAGGCTTTAGCGAATGGAGGTGGATTCTCTGTTAATCCCAGTAGGTCATGAATAACCAATACCTGTCCATCACAGAAAGGCCCGCTTCCAATGCAGATAGTGGGTACACTGACCTCTCTTGTTACCTCGTCGGCTACATCAGCAGCCGTATACTCTATCACCATTGAAAACACTCCGGCTCTCTCTAGTTCCCTCGCATCCTCTAGTATCTTCTCCCGCTCCCTCTCGCTCACACCACGTTTCCTATAACCACCTATAAGGAATGATCTCTGAGGGGTCAGCCCGATGTGCCCCATGACAGGTATGCCGGCTCTCACAAGGACTTTCACCACATCGCTTAACTCGGATCCACCCTCCAGCTTAACGGCGTCAGCGCCCGCCTTCATGAGGAGGCCTGCATGCCTCACTGCATCCTCGATACTGGTTTCATAGCTGAGGAATGGCATGTCCCCTACCACAAGGGCGCGGGGCCTTGCCCTTGCAACGCTGGATACGTGTAGTAGCATCATATCCATTGTTACAGGTATCGTTGTATCTAATCCATGGACAACCATTCCAACGCTGTCACCGACGAGGATTATATCTATGCCTGCTTGATCAACCAGTTTAGCCATTGTATAATCGTAGGCTGTAACCATTGCTATCTTCTCTTTCCCCTTCATCTTAACTATGTCTCTAACCGTTACCCTTGTATTCAAGGCTGACACCGGGTTTCACTATTGGGTTCTGATCTATTTAAATTAAGCCAGTGGATATAATTCATGGCTATTGGACACTATTCTTAGACTTATTGCTTTCCTCGATGAGGTGTATCATTAGGGTTATGATTTTATTAATAGAGGGGCCTCCCCCGAGTTCTTTAGCGATAAAGCCATTGATGAAGTCTATTTCTGTAGGAGACTTATTCAACACGTCTTGAGCCATACTGGAGTAATTGTCCCTTGTACTCCTCACATTGTTTACCACGTATTCGAGCAATCTGTTAAGCTCGAATCTGAAGCCATGTTTACCAGCCACCTCGATGAATTCAGCAAGGATCAATGAGGCCAGCTCCAGCCCTGGCCTGGATAACACTATACTGTTTCTAGACCTGGAGATAGCTGTCAACGGGTTGACCACGGCATTCAAAGCCAGCTTCAACCACCTGTAGTAGTCTATATTCGATACAACCCTGAACTCGAGGCCCCCCAGCTTAAACACCCTGTTCAACTCTGTTAATTCCATGCATAAGCCATGCCTACACCCTGCTATGACCGTCCGGCCCCCATGATACACTGTGTAAACAGGTGAGACGCGTTCGGCACCGAAGTAGACCACTCCCCCGGCTACTCGTACACCAAATCTTTCCTCAGCAAGCTCTAAACTACCTATTCCATTCTGAAGCATCACGATTACTCCGCCGACATCCATGATTTTCTCCATTAGCCTAAACGTCTCCGGTACACTGTATGCTTTAACCGTGTTCAAGATAAACCTGCATTTATCAATGGGGCTACTATAGTGTCTAGGTATTATCGGCACGATGTAATCCCGGTTCTCAACTTTATCGTAAACCCTCACCCATTTCTCCCTTAGAACTGCTCTAACTGTTTCCTCACGACCAAAGTACACGGGTATATCTGTCACACCAGCCCTGTAGAGGAAATAAGCTAGCGTGGATCCTACAGCTCCACCCCCTATAATACAGATATCGCGGCTCATGGACACGCCTCCACCAGGTTAACCAGGATTCTTTCAAGCTCCTCATAACTGCTTGTAAACACGTACACCACGGGCTCGAGACCCCTGCCCCCTAGATCCACTATGATATCGGGCTTTAACCTGGATACCTCCCCGATTCTTCTCCAGAACTCCTCCTGATTCTCATGGGGACCTGTTATCACTGTTCTCAATCCAAGCCTGTTGAAGCTGCTGAGGTATGCCTCTTCATACCTGGTATTAAACCCGTATTTCTTCACCGGGTTATGCAACATCACTAGTAATAGTATCCTTGATAAATGCTGGCTCCCACCATACATTGGTTCACCTGTAGCGGTTACTCCGCTGAGTGTTTTAACTATTCTACCGGTTAACCCTATTACATCCATGATTGATGAAGGAGCCTTCGGTGTGTAGACTAGGTTTGAGCCCACTTCTGGTATGAGTTTATGGAGCCCTTTAATACTAAGTAACCTTGATAAAACCGTTTTATAGTACTCTATATCCGGGTCGACAAATACCCCGCCTTGACATATGTTTGAGAAGTCTTGCTGAGAGCATAGGGCTTTAAGGGCGAGCGTGTTGACTACCTGGTAGCTTGTGAACACGAATTTCTCCAGGGATTGCGCGAAGGCAATGCTGCATAGTATCTCTACATAGTATTCTACAATCCCTCTCTCTATACCCAGCTTCTCGAGCTCCCCGAGATATTCTTCAACAGGCCTCTTCAGGAGCTTATTTATCATAGGTTGGGATACATTGAGTAGCCTCGATATCTTGTGCTGGCTTAATCCCTGATCACTTAGTTTATGGGCTAATAAGCCTCTTAAAGAAACGAGTATTTTCCCACATATAATTTCATGTATGATCATTTCTCCATGATACCTCTATACTTCGTGCAACCGTGTTAACCGGGGATGATACATATGCTTTCTCCAGCTTCCCGGCCACCAGTTCAGCCAACTCCAGTATCTCATTGAGTAGCTTGATCTCGTTTGAGAATACTTCCTCATAGTACATCATCTCCTTTATTATACCCGCTATTTTCTCGAGGTCATTAAAGGCTAGCTTACGGAACACCTCTTTATCTATTTCGTTGAGCCTTTCTTTAAGAGCCAGCTTGCGGAGAATACTGAGGAGGTTCCAGGGCTCCAGGCTCCTGTATTTTATCACTAGGAGTTTTATACGGGGATCATCCCCGGTCTCCGGGTTAATCGATTTCTCCAACACCTCTCTCACGGCATCAATATCGCTGAACCTCCACCATGTCTGATTCTTGGATGCATAGGATTTCTCTATTATCCCGTAGTTTTTCTCCATAACCTTCAGTAGATTAGCCGGGTTGTATGCAATGCCTGTCTCAGCTAGTTTATAGACCAGGTGCTTGTAGCTGAAATCGCCTAGCCTGTGATCTATATTTGGATCCCTTGAAATATTATACGCCGTCTTTAAAACGATAAATGCCTTCTCCCCGTACTTTGATAGAAAATCTTCTATGGCATTCTTTATCTTCCCGGAAAGCAAGTATTAAACACCTTGAGAGAATAGTATAATAGGTTGGATTTAAAAGTATTCCTGGAAGGCTATTCAATTAGGGATAAATGATTACAGTTAAAGGCAGCGTTCTTTAGGAGGGGGGATGAAATGTTTATAGGTTTAGTGCTTGCATTATAGCTGGATGATGGGGGTTGCAACCAAGCATTGAGAGGGATCTCTGATCACCCCGAGTGCCCAGCAGATGAAAGATGTAACCCCGAATGGATACGGGAAACCAGTAAGCCACCCCTTCAAGACATGGGGGAGATCAGCTCATGAACGCCATAGAGGTAACTGATCTACACAAGATCTACGGGGATGACGTCCATGCAGTGAAAGGCGTTAGCTTCACAGTGAAACCAGGGGAGATATATGGGTTAATAGGCCCTAATGGAGCTGGTAAAACAACCATTCTAAGGATAATAGCTGGAATAGTTAAGCCTTCACGGGGCACTGTGAAAGTATATGGACTCGACCCTTATAGGGACTTCGATAAGACTAGGGAGCTGATAAGCTATCTACCAGAAGAGGCCAGCACATATCCATTACTAACAGGCCTTGAACACCTCTACTTCTACGCTAGACTCTATGGTGGAGACGTGAAGTCCATGGTTGAGTACGGTGTCAAGATAACTGGGCTGGGCGATAGGTTAAACGAGGAAACCATTGGGTATAGCCACGGGATGAAGCGCCGTCTCCTCCTCGGCATTGTCCTCATGAGGCGGCCTAAGATAGCTATACTTGATGAACCTACGAGCGGGCTCGACGTGCATGCAAGCGTGTCTATCCGGAGGATGATAAAGCAGTATGTTGTTGAAACAGGTGCCTCAGTACTCTTAAGTAGCCATAATATGCTCGAAATAGAGTATCTGTGTGATAGGGTTGGATTAATATTCAAGGGGAAGATAGTCGCCGAGGGAGAGCCTAGAAAATTGATAGAGGAGTATAATGCAGCGAATATGGAGGAGGTTTTCACTAAGATAGTGGGGGAGGAGGAATGATGCGGAACGAGATGATTAAGGTGATACTGTGGAAGGAGTTGAAGGAGTTATCAAGGGATAAGAAGACCCTGTTAACCACGTTCCTCCTACCATTGATCTCACTACCACTTATAGGTTTACTCACATTCACCCTGATGACCCAGCAACCAGTGAATATAGCCGTGATCGATGAGGATTCCACATCGTATACGTCTCCAGTATTGAATATAACGGTGTCATCCAGCAAGCTAGTGGAAGATGTAAGAGAGTACCTTGCTAGATCCGGGTTAAACGTATACCAGTACAGTAATAGAGAGTATGCACTACGGAATTCAAGCATTGATTTAATAATAATTATACCGAAAGGGTTCTCGGAGAATGCTACAAGTATTGACAGAGTTGCATCAATAGAGATCATTAGGAGGGCTAATGTTCGTGCAGCTGAACAAGCAGAAGGTTTGGTAAGGGGGTATATAGGCTACTTATCCTCACAGCTTTCAAGAGAGAAACTCGACTCCCTTGCTAAGCTAGCAGGTTTGGAAACCTTTGATGTTAATGCACTGAGAGACCCCGTTGTAGTTGGAACAGTAACGCTTGTATCACCTATAGGTTCAACAGTGGGGGCTGAAGAGGAATTGAAGAGTATTATAGCCCGCCTACTAGTGTTAAGCTTCGCATTCGTTGTAACCCCGGCTTCATCATACGTGATTGATGGGATAATTGGGGAGCGGGAGAGGAAGACTATTGAAATGCTACTAACCAGCCCGGCATCCATCACCGAAATATTCTCCTCGAAGCTGTTGGTGGCGTCATTTCTCGGAGTACTTGCATCTCTAGCGGATCTAGGTGGGATACTAGCGTACTTCATCCTATTGATAATGGCTCTCGGCGGCAGCATATTCATAGTAATGGATCCAGTGCTGATATTCCTACATATAGCTACAACCTTCCTAACAATACTGGTATCAATATCGATTGCAACACCCTTCATAGCTAGGACACGGGGGTTGAGGAGCGCCAGTAATATAGCTGGGATCGTGACATCGCTTGGAGTGATATTCTTCATAGTTGGCTGGATGATTGACTTCCCTAAGCTCCCAGCATCGATACTATATCCCTTAATGCTTATACCCTACACTCACAGCATTCTGGTGATACAGGGGTATATATATGGTAGGATGTTAATGGTTGCAGTAAGCCTCACCGTACTCTTACTTGCTTCACTTATTTCAATGATTATATCAATAAGATTTTTAGACAAGGAAAAACTGTTACTAGCGGAATATTGATACAGGTTTATATATTTAGGGAAAGTTAGATAATTTTTAGGCGAAATATATGGGTGAAAATATTAAACTAGTGGAATTCATAGATGAGAAAGGGGTCACGATTCACGAGCTTGCATCCAGGATGGGTATCTCGCCTAGAACTATTAAAAGATACCTCAGGGAACTCGAGGAAAAAGGCCTTGTTGAATCCAGGGATGGATTATACTTACTTACACCGGTAGGGGTAAAGTTCAAGAAAGCGCTTGAAGTAGTTAAATCAAGAAAAGAGGCCTCCCCCTACATAGTGACCGATCCATTTAGCGGCAATATAGTGCCCCTGAGCTTCAAGAACTACAGGCAGTTACTAGCTATAATAGAGAATGAACTTGTAGATAAAAAGATACTGGATGAACATGTGAGGAAATACCTTATTGAATGGGTTAAGACATCTATTGGTGACGAGTATTTGGTCTATCTACTCGAAAACAACATTGTTAAAAACGTGGATGACTTGAGAGAATATTTATCCATGATATTGAAAACCATAGAGGGTTAGAATAGGCGTTTAAAATGGATAAGCTATTCGAGCACATCATAGGCAGCTATCTTCCCCAGGCCAGGTGGTGGCCCTGGAAGAATACCAGGGTAAATGTAGAGGTCGTGGACGAGGTAAACTACGGTAACGTATTGCTATTATTTTTTAGATCAGGAGACATATTTTTTCACTTACCCCTGGCGAAAGTCAGTGATCTGCCAGGGGGTTTGGAGTCACGTGGATTCTGTCTCGATAATGAATGTTATGTAGAGGCAGAGTATCTTTCCTCCTACATGGACCTCATAAGTATGATTCAAGGTGTCTCGATAGAGTATCACAGGTCGAATAAGCTACCCAAGATAGTTAAGGCTAAACCCCTCACGTTTGAGTCAACGAACTCGGTTACCCTATATGAGGCGGAAAATGGCGGCAAGCTTGTTTTAAAAAGCTATAGAGTAATACCGGTGGTCAACATTGAGGCACAGATGTTGAGGAAACTTACTGAAGAGAAGTACGCTCACATCCCCGAGATTATTGCGTTCTTGAAGTATAAGGATATGACCACCGGTGTACTTTCAAGGTATGTAGAGGGGGCCGGTGATGGCGGCTATCCCTTCTACAACGCATTATTAGAGTACTTGGGTAGTAAGGTTCGTGGGTCTAGGCTCGGGCTCGCCTCGAAGCTCGGTATTATTATTTCAGGTCTTCACAAAGCCTTGAATAAGGATAGTGAAGGCTTCTTCAGCGTTGAGCCGGCTTCAAGTAGTGATATTAAACAGTGGTGTTCACGCATCGAGAAAATGTACTCAGGAAGCCTGAAGAGATTGGATGAGATAAATACAGGGGAACTGGATTACTGGCGTGGCATGCTTGAGAAGGCCCGGGACATAGTGGAGGATGCCATATCACTGCTTGAGGTCTACAATGGTTTATTGAAGGCTAGGATACATCAAGACTTGCATCTTGGGCAGATGATATATGTTAAAAACATAGCGGAGGACTTCATCATAGTTGACTTCGAGGGGGAGCCTGGTAGGAGTATCGAGGAGAGACTGTCAAAGGAGCCTGTGACAAGGGATGTGGCGTCGATGATAAGGAGCTTCCACTATCTCTCACACGCCGCGATAATGCATTACAGTGGTAGAAGCCAGGATGAGGTTTCACGTTTAATGATCGAGGATGATCCTTCTACTAAGTGGAGGCTTAACCATGTAAAGGCAATGGTTTACTCCTACTCAATGGATATCGACTCAAGTAAACTACTTGGAGTACCTAGGGATAAAATGGTCTCCGAGATAGGGAGGCTCCTTTACCCATGGATCATTGAGAGGGCTGTTTACGAGGTCTACTATGAGTCCCTCTATAGGCCCAACTGGGTCTCCATACCTATAGCCGGCTTATATGAAGCAAGCAGGATCTATAGGGGGTGGATTATTTGACCGATATAGTCTTAATGTTCGAGGTCCATCAACCATATAGGTTAAGGAGAAATCTTCACTCAATACTGCTTGAAAAAGCATTGAGCGGTAGACTTGAGTTAAAAGATCTCGAGGACACAGTCTTCGATAACGAGCTTAACAGGCTTGTTATTGAGAGAGCAGCCCATAGATGCTATGTACCTGCTACACAGATAATACTTGAGAACGTGAAGAGATACATGGATACTTCTAAGGAGTTCAAGGCCAGCTTCAGCATAAGCGGTGTATTCATAGAGCAGGCTGAGAAGTGGAGGCCTGATGTAGTTGATTTATTCAGGAAACTAGCTGAGACGGGTAGGATTGAATTCATTGAGCAGACATACTACCACAGCATGGCGGCATTCCTACCCTACTATGGGTTTGAAGAACTCAGAGAACAGATACGTGAACACAGAAGGATAATTGAGGAGACTATAGGCTTCAAGCCTGTTTCAATCGAGAACACAGAGTTCACATATAACAACGATATAGCCTGCCTCTTCGACTCCGAGGGCTATAAGGCAGTGTTAACGGAGGGCGTGGACCGGGTTCTCGGGTGGAGAAGCCCTAACTACGTATATAAGGCTTTTGGATGTAATATAAGGGTTTTAACAAGGAACTACAGGCTAAGCGATGATGTCGGCTTCAGGTTCAGTGATAGGAAATGGGATCAATATCCATTGACCGCCGACAAGTATGCTTCGTGGCTGGCCTCCACACCGGGCGATGTAATATTCATCGCCGTAGACTATGAAACCTTCGGAGAGCATCACTGGCCTGAGACAGGTATACACGAGTTTCTTAGGTGGTTGCCTGGTGAAGTATTGAAGTACGGGCACCTCTACTTCTCAACACCTGGTGAAGTAGTTGAGAGATACCCGGTTAGAGACGTGATAGATGTACCTCCATGGTCCTCTATAAGCTGGGCTGATGAAAGGGATTTAAGTGCTTGGCTGGGAAACGAGATACAGCGTGAAGCATATAATGCGCTTGCAGCTATCAGGCCGTTTATAAAAGCTGTGAACAAGCCTGAGATCACGAGGCTGTGGAAGCTGCTCACGATAAGCGATCATGTTTACTATATGGCTACCAAGTTTGGGTCAATTGGCGAGGTTCACTCATATTTCTCACCATACAAGAACGCCAATATAGCATACGGGTTATTCATGGAGGCCTTGGGAGTCCTTGTTGAAGCGGTGAGGCGTGAAATCGAGGCGAATAGAAAGAGTGTACTTGGTAGACTAGTATTACCGGATAACAAGGCATTCCACTTCACACTGCCAACCGGTGAGCACACTGGTTTAGTAGCTCACTCTATAAGGGAATTCATCGAGGTGATCGAGAAAGTGCCGCCCGAATCACTTCTATATCACTTCAACAAAGGGGACATCGATGCATGGCTACTTAACATATTTGGTCTTGGAGACGTTGTAGAAGAATTGAGGAGGCTACGTGAAAACATTATTTCATATAGCGAGCTTATCTCAACACTTAAGAAACTGCTCTTGGAAATAATCGAGTAGGTGGTATATATGTCAAAGGTAAACTTCATATTTGCACTTCACTTCCATCAGCCCACCGGCCAGTTAAAGAGGATAAATGAAAAGATATTTGAAAACAGCTATAAATTATTACTAGATGTCTTCAAGTCCTTTTCCGACCTGAAGTTCACGATACATATAAGTGGCCCCCTCCTACTCTACTTAGCTAAAAACCACCCTGAATGGCTTGAAGAAGTCTTTAAACTAGGCGATCTAGGCTCACTTGAATTCATGGCTGGTAGTATTGGCGAGTCAATACTGCCTATAATACCGAGGGACGACAGGGAATACCAGATAAGGGAGTACATTAAGATATTTGAGGAGCTCTCGGGCTTTAAGCCGAGGGGTCTATGGATACCTGAAAGAATATGGGAGCCGCATTTACCTGAGGTTATAGGGAGGCTTGGATTAGAGTACGTGTTCATAGATGACTCAACCTTAACCAAGACAGGGTACCCCCACGACCTGGCTTATTACTCGTGGATCACTGAGGATAGTGGACAAGTAGTAAGGGTCTTCTTCATAGATGCTGGGATAAGGTATATTCTGCCCTGGGAACCACCGCAGAGGGTCCTCGAGTACCTTATCGGTAAGATAAAGGAGGGTGATCCAGCGAGGCTCATCTTATGGGGTAGTGACGCGGAGAAGTTTGGGGAGTGGATGGACTCGGGACATAGTAGAAGCTGGCTCTACGCATTCCTAGACTTGATGAGGAGAACCCGTAACAGGGTATCTATGATCCATCCAAGCGAATATCTTAGTGAATACGGGGTTAAAGGATTACTATACCTCGATACTGGGAGCTATGATAAAATGCTTGAGTGGAGCAGAGGTTTCTTCAGAAACTTCCTGGTGAAGTACAAGGAAGCAGACAACATGCATAAGAAGATGTTATGGGTTAAAAAGAAGCTGGAGAAAGCTGGTGATTTACCTAGAGAGCTAAGAGTAGAGTATCTCCTTGCACAGTGTAATGATGCATACTGGCATGGATTATTTGGAGGCGTGTATCTGGCGCACTTGAGGCAGGCAATATATGAGAAACTCCTCAAGGTTGAGAGGTGGGCTGAGGAGAAAAGTAATTACTTCAGCGGCGAGGACTTCAGAAAGATAATGGTAGATTTCGACTATGATGGCTTATCAGAACTATTACTTGAGACACCGATGCAAAACCTATATATAAAGCCAAGTGATGGCGGGGCACTCTTCGAGTACGATGTGAAAATCAAGGGGTTCGAGCATAATCTACAGGACACTATGACAAGATACGGTGAGCCATACCTAAATAAACCTGGATTCAATCCAGACTGGTATAGAAGGGTGAGCTGGAGGCTACATCTATGGAGCCCGGATACAGGTCTCTACGACTGGATAAACAATACGCCGTTTAAAGACATGAGCGATCTAGCGTTAAAGAACTACCATGTAGCCTCAGGAGAGGAAGGAGAGGTTGTTCTAAGAGCCCTAGGCGGGTTCTACCAGTATGGCAGTCCACCAGTAATGGTTGCAGCGGAAAAAATGGTGCGTTTAACAAGCAATGGTCACACCACGTTGTTCAGGGTTAGAAACATCGGTGATAGAGAGTTCACGGCTAAATTAGGCATAGAGTACCATGTTGCATGGAAGATAGATAGAGAGAACGAGGCGAAACCATACTACACCGTAAACGGCGTAAGCAGAGATGTAAGTGAGGGAGGGGTATTCAGCACCGAGAGAATAACTATAAAATCCCCCGTCTACCCAGGCATAAGGTTAGAGAGTAATACTCATCACGAGGTATGGGTTGCCCAGCTCTCATCATACTCTAGAACCGAGAAAGGATTTATGGAGATACCACAGGGTCTGGCAATAATGTTCGTGGAACAGCTCTCATTGAAACCTGGTGAGGAATATGAGACAAGTATATCCTGGATCCTGGAAATATAGTGGAGGGTGCTTTCAGCTTGAAAGCATGGATGTTCACGTTTGAATCAATATATACTAGGAAGGTGGGAGGACTAGCCGAAGTACCACCAAGGCTCGCTAATGCACTAGTAGAGAAAGGTATCGACGTCGAAATATATACGCCGAGCCATGGCCTTAAAACCAATAAGGGATTTAAAAGGGAGGTTTTTAAAACCAGTATCAACGGCGTTGAGTACTCTATACTAGAGTATAATGCACCAGTGAAACACTATATAGTCTCCGGCGGTATACTAGAGGATCCCCTGGTTTACTCTTCAAACCTTGTCTCGAAGAGCCTTGTTTTCGCAAGGGTGATCAGGGAGTACTTTAATCAAATAGTTGGAGAAGGAGAGATACCCGACATAGTCCATGGACACGATTGGCACAGCTATCCAGCGCTTCTCGCCATCAACCTTGAATCAACTAGGAGGGGTACACCTATAGGTATAGTATACCATGTGCATCTGCTTTCACATGGATTCATGGATCTCCAAGAGATCACCAGGGGGTTGAACATATGGAGTAATGACCATGTCCGCGGCAAGCTAGGGATTAAGTCGTTCGAGGAATATTATTATGCATCAGGCGGCTGGATCGAGAAGCTGGCCGCGTTGACAAGCGATAGGGTTATAGTAGTTAGTAAAGGATATACTAGAGACGTTGTGAGATATGTAGGTCTGGATAATGCTGATAGAGTAGACTATGTGTTTAATGCATCAACATGGACCTGGAGCACGGTCCTGGATACAGTGTCGAAGTATATTGGTGACAGGGATCCCTTCAGCTATGAAGCACGTAGGTTAGTCAGGGATAAGATGCTTAGGGAAGAATTAAGGCTAATCAACGTTGAAAACCCTGATCCCTATTTAAGAGATGTCATTAACAGGCTCATCGATAAATACGGGGTATCAATTAGTTCGCCATTCAAACAAGATGGACCATTAATATTGCTCACAGGTAGATCCACGAGACAAAAAGGCATAGACCTACTGCTTAAATCGATGGATAAGCTCTTAGTAGAAGTACCACGGACTAGAGTCGTCTTAGCGGTGATCCCTGTAAGCGGTACAGAGGAGTTGTTAAGGGAGATCATAGAGTACCAATTATTGTTCCCGGATAACCTGAGGATTCTACCAGGATATATTGACCACGAACACTATTTAATGCTGTATTATGCCGCTTCAGTCTTTCTAGCAGCAAGCAGGTATGAGCCATTCGGACTAGTGGTATTAGAGGCTTTGTCCTCAGGTACACCTGTTGCTGCATCTAATACAGGCGGGTTCAGAGACCTCATCAAGGATGTGAGGATGTATAGCCTAGATGGAACGGGTGCACTGTTCCCCCCACTTGATGTAGATGGAATGATCGATGCCGTGAAGACTGTTCTCGAAATAGTTGAAGACAGGGAGAGATCAGTTGTGTTCAGGAGGAGATGCGTGGAACATTCCAAACAGTTCTCATGGAGTAGTTCGGCCGATAAGCTAATCAAGATATATACGAGTATTAAGAGTCAGGCTGGAGGCAGAGACGCATTGTAGCAGTGGGATCGATATGTCGCTTATACCTCCCAGGAAAATACGTGATATAGAGGCGTATTTAATCCTTAATAAACCGGTTCTAAAACCCGGTGAAGAAGCGAAAATACATGTCCTCGTATCAGGTAGCGGAGAAAGAAAAATGCATGTCATGGTGTATGATGATGAGAAAGCCATCTTCGACGGGGACATCACTGTAGGGGGCTCCTTAATAGCCGGCATAATACCTTACGACACGCCGAGCAGTCCAGGCATATACAAGGTCTACCTGAAGATAGGGGATATCGTAGTGGATGAATTAACATACATGGTATATGATGCCGAGGAGAAATCTAAGCCGAAAAACCTGGCACTTGTATGGCATCACCACCAAGCCCCGAATTACCTACCCGATGGCGCGATTCATGGACCATGGGCATTTATCTATACATATGGTAGTTCCCTTAAGCCATATGGTGATGCACCCTACAGGTATCATGCACAAATGCTTCAGAAGCATCGTGACTACCATGCAACCTATAATCTGAGTCCGAGCTTGATTAAGCAGTGGGACACTGCTGTTAAGCATGGCGTAGTCTTCGCAACCGGGGAAAAGATTGAGCCTGGTAGCGAGAAAGCTAAGTTGATAGAGGAAACCATGAATATGTATAAGGATGCATATAAACGGGGCCAGATAGATGTGCTAACTAGTATCTATGCCCATACAATAGGTGGTTTCCTAGTAGATGTACTCGGGCTAAGCGATATAGTACGGGACGAAGTAAAGTATGGGGTATCTGTTACAAGGGAGGTATTGGGGATAACACCGCTTGGAGCATGGACTCCTGAGATGGCTTTCTCGATGAAGATGATAGATGTTTACTATGATAACGGGATAGAGTATACTATTCTAGATGATAAATGTCATTTCGAGATAGCTGAAGGAGAGAAAACCACTAGCTACGAACCATATGTTGCTTTAAATAAAGATAGCGGGAAACACATAGTAGTGTACTTTAGGGACCATGAGTTAAGCGATGTATTAAGCTTTAAAAACAATTTCACGAGCGAGGCCCACGCTTGGAGAAACGCATATGAGGTATCACTTCTCATAGCCAGGAAGATCATGGGGATACCAGGTAGGATGCTAACCCTTGCACTAGATGGTGAGAATTGGATGGTTTTCGCAAGTAATCCACCTTTAACAGCATTGTACTTTGATAAACTATTATTGTTCCTGGAATCCCTGAGCGATGAAGGTGTGTTAAGGTTGGCTAATCTGAGGGAGGTATATGAGGAGTTACCTGCAACACGTATACTTATGAAGATCCCTACTAATACATGGCTTTGTACGTTCAGGAAGTGGAGAGGGGAAAAAGAAGAACATGAGGAATACTGGCTTAAAGTAGTTGACGCCTATATGAAGATAAGGGCGTATGAATCGCTGGTTAAGGGAAGAGATCCTTATAGTGAGAAGGCTAGATGGGCGTTATGGCATGCCCTTGATAGCGATTACTGGTGGGCAGAGTTCTGGTCACCTAAAATCATAAAGACATGGTTAAACGAGTCACTGAGGTATATAGATGAGAGATTAAAGGGCATCCAGATAAAGGATATTAAAATACCTGGAAAACCGATGTCAAACACGCCTTTCACACTTATCGTGGAGGTCATGAATACCCTGGAAACCCCTGTTAAAGCCATTGTTAAAGTATCCTGTCCAAGCAGGAACTGTGTTAGTTGGAAGGAATTTGAGACCCCGGGTAGGACATCTACAAGCATACCAGTAGAGATCACTGTGGGCGAAGTGGGGTTAATACCGTTCTCAGTGGTGATTCAATCCGATTCATACATTATCTCTAGCTTCATCAAGGAGATCGAGATATATCCATCCATACCATCGAATCCACGATAGTATGGATAGAAATAAATACCACCCATATATTAGTTATGTTTTGTATTAACTGAGTGGTGGAGATCTTCGGTATGAGGAAAGCTGTTGTAACGCACTGGGATATAGACGGGCTTGCATCAAACACTATTATTTCACGTTACACGCGTCCCGATAAGAAGGTACTTTCCTCCGTTACATCTACATTTAAGTATTTAATGAGTTTATTTGAGGAAGGCTATAGCGAAATAGTGGTCGCCGATTTAAACCCCCAGTTAACTGATCTAAATAATTATGTGAATTTATTTAACGCGATGCGTAAAAGGGGATGTATAGTTAAATGGCTAGATCACCATCTATGGCCCGAAGGGGTTGAAAAAACTTTTATTGAATTCAGTGATGTTGTCTCATATATTAATGATCCATTCACTGTTACAGCAGATATCTCAGCAAACTTCGTGAACGCTGCCAGGGATAGATTTGTCACGATGCTTATAGAGCTAGCCTTCGACGACGACTGGTTCCAAGGCAAATACGAGTTGACTACTATATATAGACGTATCCTAAGATTCTACAAGTGGGAGACAAGGTATAGAGTTCTAGAGTCACTACTAGCCGGTGACATAGCTCCTAGATGGATGCTAGAACTATACAGGCTTGAAGTCAAAAACATTTACGAAAACCTGATTAGAGAAGCGCTTGGCAGGGCAGAGCTAGTAGAAAGGAAAGGAGTCAAAATACTGGTCTTCCCTGACGTAGATCCCAGGGTCCATCCAGGTGAGTTGATAAGCGTAGCCGAGAAGAACGGATTCACCTCACATGTGTATATAGTTAGATATCCTAGAGGAGTTAACCTACGCAGCGACTATGTCGACGTATCAAAAATAGCGTTGAAATATGGTGGGGGAGGACATAGGAAGATATCCGGGATACCCGGTAGAGTAGATATTGAGACCCTGATCAACGAAATAGTTAGGGCCATCGAGGTCGAGGCTAAAGTTCATGGTAACTACATTATTTAAAATCTAAGGAGCTAAGTAGAGAGGAGTCTATCCCAGAACCCCTTGTCCTTAGCCTCACCTATTACCACGGCCACTAGTTCACCGTTCTTATCTAGCACGATGATATGAGGTACTCCTAAAGCGTATTGGGGTGGTGCTCCCTTTGAGATCTCTAGGTTTGTAAGCTGGGAGAAGAGGGAGCCAGCCTTTTCATCCATGTCGACCCATAAGTATAATACTTTACCAGACATCTCAGACTCGAAGAATTCTTGTTGTGCATGGCAGTGGGGACAGGTGGTCAGGCCAAACATTATTATCCTAGTGGATTCATTGAGTTGCGCTATCTGTGTTAGGTTATTGTATATGTTTTTCCATTCACTACTGGTAATATCTATATTCATGTATTTACTGGTGCCAAGATAGAAAGCTGTATTACCACCGCTTCCACCCGGCTGGTTCCATGCTAGTAGTATTGCTATTGTAGTAATGAAAACTACTACCGGTATGAGTAAGAATATCACATTGCTCTTATTAGTCCCACCCTTATTTTTACTAGCGCTTTTACCAGGCATTTTACGGTACCCCATTATTATTCTTATTCTTGAACCATTATCTCTAATCCTGTTTTTAACGGTATAGATAGACATATACCGCTGTTGCAACCGCTATCAGACCCCCGAGTATTCTCAAGGAGGCTTGGTGCCTGATTAGTTTCTCATGTATCCTGGTTTTCGTTATTCCTATATAAATCAATGTGATGAGAACCAGCGGTGAAACGAATATCGCTGTATAGAGGAACGTGTAGAAAGCCCATATGGGGAAAGGTGTGCCACTTGTCAGCATATTATAGATAATATACATCCCTGCACTACAGGGGAGCAGCGTGAAGGACGCAATAAACCCTGTTAAAGCAATATAAATTAGTCCTCCTGTCTCCAGGAGTTTTTGTAAACCTATTCTCCTTGACAGATTACACTCAACCATATCCTCCCTGCAGATTCCATCCTCTCTGTTATTCCTCTCCTTGATTAAATTATGGAAGCCATAGATGATCATTGAGACCCCATAGATTATCATTGTGGTAAATATGTAAATAGGTGAAACCAAGGTCCGGCTGAACACGCTTTTCAATAGAAACCCGAATACCCAGTACCCGGTGAAAACAGTTAATATAAATACTGCTGATACCTCAACGAGTTTCCTCATACTGCCTGCAGTATATGATATGAGGATACCAGTGTATAATATGAAGAAGCACGGGTCCACCGAGTCTATCAGGGCCATAGTGGCTAACATGGGGATAAAAGATATAGGATCCAAAATACCCACCGAGACGCCTACGCCTTAAAAACTAATTCATCAAGGAAACGGAGCCTCTTGGGTATTGGGGGGTGTGTTGAGAGGAATTCCTGCATGCTATTCACTTCTTTATTCTTGAGCTCCTGTATTACTTCATCTATGCTTGCGTCATCTATCTTAGGACTTCTATAGAATGAACCATAGTGGTATAATGGGTTAGCCACCGCCTCTGTGAAGGCGTATATGAACATTGTTCTCAACTTACTTGTTGAAACCATTTCTCGGGCTCTCCCGCTGCCCTCATAGTATATGTGTAGTTTTGCAAGCGCCCTCTGCATGTTCGATGGGGACGAAGCATAAGCTCCAGTAGTGTCTGCATAGTATTCCCTGAGCCTGCTAAAGGCTAGTACGAGTATTTGAACAATGAAGCTTATTACCACTGCTAATATACCTATTATAGCTAATATGAAGCCCCCTGAACCACTATTCTTCCTCTCCGATGTAAGCCTCATTGACGAGTAAATTATGCCTGCCCTTATCAGGGAGACACCTAGATAATATATGATGCTGGGCAGTAGCCCCATGAATAACATTATAGAGTTATCCCTGTGTAAATGATGGCCCAGCTCATGCCCTATTACAGCCCTTAATTCATCCTCGTTAAGCATCTCGATAAGCTCCCTTGACGCAGCCACGTATCTACCTGACAAAGCGTTACCATAGGCAAACGCGTTTGGAGGCATATTTACGATCATTGCCTTAGGTGGGTTACTTAAACCGAGCCTTAATGCTACCTCATCAACTACCTTCTGTAACCATTCATCGTGTCTAGCCCCGTAGAGAAGGTTTATCATATAGGGCGAGAGAATATATGTGAACATATTGGCTATCACTATGAAGATCACGAGCCATATAATGAAGCCCAGCGTGAACTCTGCACCAATATAGTTAATTAATACATATGCTACAAGCGATATCCCTGCAATACTCGACCCAATAGTTAGGAGGCCTATCAGCAACATGGATGATGAGAGGGAGAATCTACTGGCGAACCTACGTGCCACCTTTGGGGCAATATAGCCAGCTGTAACCATTAATACTAGGAATCCAATAATGTATACTATTATAAGCGCTATCATCGTAAAGGGATCATAAAACCATAGCAACATCGATAATCACCAGGTAATAATATAATCGAAGACATCCTTAAAAACTTGAGAAAACTGATTTATAAGCGTCTTATAGTGTTGTTTAAACCCTCTTAACTAGCTATACCACTACCTGTACTTTATCATCCTGAGTGCAAGGATTACCGATATAGCCACAACTGTGATGACTAGTATTCCTAGGTATTTCAGGATTAATCCCCTTGATAGCTGGTTCTCAGGAGTAGTATTGGCTATGGGTTGATTTACAGGTATCTGTATAAATGACGTAGTAGTATTCGAGGATGCTACACCTCCCTGGGAAGATGTACTAGTATTAGAGTTTCCCTCTAGAGTTAATGCGAGAACCAGGTAAAGCGAGAATGCCTGTGAAAACCCGTGGATCGCTGAAGAGTAATCTCTGTTCTCTAGCGCCTCGTAACCATACTTAATGAAGAATCGTAGCACTTGTGATGACGGTATTTTACTTGATAACATTGTTAATATGGCTTGCTGTACATACGCGATGTCATCTAGATTACTCTGATCAAACACCATGTGTAACCCATACGTGGATTCACCAATAACATATATTGTGAAACCAAGTAGTGTGACGGTGTCGTTGACTATCTGTGAATTCATTAAACCATAGTAGTCTGATGCATCGCTTAACACCTGTGTATTCCCACCCACCTCATTAACAAGGGCCTCGATATACGAGTAAATAGTTGATGCCGCCGCGTATAAATCCCTGGTATCAACTAGGTTAATTAATGATGATGGAGAGCTACTTGATGAAGCCTCGATCAAATCTAGGAGTATACTACACTGTTTAGCATAGGAGAGCGAGTAGGATAAATATGCTAATTCATTACTATTGCTTGTGGAGGACAAGGCATTCGTATAATAGTAGCCGGCCCTATAGTAGACCGCCTTAGCCAGAGAGATCCATATTAATTCGTCTAGATCTAGGTTTCTCCCTATACTATTAAGCCTGTTGCCTATCGAAATAAGAGTCGTATTCACGGTGTCAAGTATAGAGTCCATGCTTAGAGTATTCGAGAGTACTTTCGAGTAAAGATTATAGTATATTACCGTAGGATATATGCTGAACCCCTGCACAAACGTGTAAACTGGGTATTTATCTTTAATGGAGTAAAGGCTTGAAAGAGTATTATTTAAATTATCGATAACCATCTGCAGGGTTCTCTTATAATAATAGTCATATACCTTGCTCGCCGAAGAATATGTATCCTGAACCATAGTGCTCAGATTATTCAGGAGGGAGTCAACGATCTCTCCCGGCATGCTTACCTGTAAGGGTTCGAGGACACTAGAGGCATTGATATCTACACCTGTGAAGTATACGAATGCATCGAATATAGAGCCGACTTCTATCACAGATACATTAATGCTTCTACCATACTCTACAAGATCAATGCTCTGGTAGGTTGTCCTCCTTATAACACCCCATGGCAACCTCGTCTCCTGTATAACTGGGTACTGATAGTATCGTTGCCCCCTAGGAATAAGAAATGTCTTAAATCCATTCGAAGCCGCTGCATCAAGTTTCTCCTTCAATCCGCCAACAGGCCCTATCGTGCCATCAGGGTTAATCATACCCGTCATCGTTACACTTGGATTAAGGGTTTTATTCATCAACAATGAGAGAAAGCCAACACACATTAATCCACCTGAACTAGGGCCGCCTATGATGGGTACATTGGACTCCGTAATCACATAGTAATCGTAGTTGCTGAATGATACCCCTGCTGCCAGTGAAGCTATATAGGCAGCTATCCTAGCAGCCCCCTGGGTATCTAGCTCAGTATATGGTAAAGCTGAGAAGAATACCCTCCCACCACCAGGATAAGCCACTATTAATGTGGTCTTAGATAACACTCCCTCTCCACTACCGGATACCGCCGGGGCGTATATTGTGATAGATTTAATATAGCTGTAATTCGGTAACCCTGAATCACTAATCGCGGCAGCCGGTATTAGTGTAAACGCCAACAAGATAATTAAAGAAGCAGGTGTAGCATACCTATACCCATGCATACACCGCGCCTCCTAAGTTCACAAATAATTTTATTTGAAAACAGTGTTTATACGCCTTTCCACGATGTAGAATAGGGATTGGTAAGTTTGAAACCGCTTTAAGGCGAAATAGCGGTGTTTTCAAACCGTTCTCCGTCCACGGTTTTCTGGGTCTTCGTTGGGTGGTTTATCATGGTTCCTCCCCGGCTCCCTCCCCGTAGACAGCCATGGGTCTCGGGGAGCTAAGGAGTCGCCAATAGACTCGTGTTTTTAGCTTACAAATTTAAACGGGTAAAGCAGGGCAAGCATCCTGTAAAACCTTCAAACTAGAAACAGATATATACCCTAAAATGAATTAAAAATAGCGATCCCTACAAAGGTAGGGGATTGATGCTGAAGCCGACATAGTCTGATTCATTGATGAGGGGTCGATTAACTGAGAAAACGTTATCCAGGGGTGCAAAGCACGTGTGCTATCTCGATGTCCTTAAACTCTAACACCGCGATCTCCATGTTCTTCAATAAGAATCCATCCACATCAAGTATCCCACGCGTTGGGATTGATTCTAAAAGCTGACCTGTAATGGGTTCAGCCGAGCCTAAATTCAGCCATGTTATCAGGCTTGCATTCTCTAATATGGCATGCCTCCTCACTATAGGGGAAAGATATTCTTCTCTGTTGATAGATGCGTTGATGCCTGGGTGATAGGGCCCTGTAGCAGGCATTATAATTAGAATACCCCCTGTTTCCAGAGGGATTTTCATGAATACTGGAAACCTATATGCTCCGAAGCATCTAAGGCTCGGATGCTCGTGCCCTATTATAACTATATCCTTACCCGAGGTATCAACATATTCGTGTCCATGCACCAATAAAACCTTCTTATTGTTGACCACTACCTCAATAGAGTCAACAAACTCTACTTCCAACTTTTTAAGAACTGGTTTTATGAAGTTATCGTGATTACCTCTTACGACCTCTACCTCTTTAACACCTATATCCCTGATCCTCTTAACTAACTCGCCTACCTCCTCTCTTTCCTGTCTGAGTAGTCTATCAAACGCGTGCTTTAGATCCCCATTGATAACTATCTTATCTATCGTGATTACCTGGGATACCTGGTCAAGGTATTGGAGGACACGTTTCAACTGGATTCGCGGTATAAATATCCCCCCATATCCACTGCTGCCTCTGAGACTATATATCAACCCCCGTGAAGCCGCCTCCTCGAAGCCTAAGTGGAGATCAGCCATCAATAATGTCCTACTTGGTGAAATATAGAGGAAAGGTGTTCCAGCGACAACGTAGATCCCAGTATCTACCTCCTTGACTATAGGCCTTAACACCATGGATCTGACCTCCCCCTGTCCTGAGGGATGAGGTTCTTGGGTGGCTCATTGATTTTGAACTACATTCCCGGCTCTTGCCTGGTTTAGTCCTGGCCGGGTCTCCGGCCGGTTACCCCCATCCCTCTCCTACAGCTACCATCTAGGGCAACTTGACAGCAGTACCCATCAACATTTCATTATCCAGCTATAATGCAAGCACAAAACTTATAAGTTTTTACCGTCCTCACCCTAAAAGATAAGACTTCCAGCTGTAAACCATCTCCTTTAACCACGGGGAAAATAGTGAAGCGGGCCCGCCGGGATTTGAACCCGGGACCTACGGGTTAAGAGCCCGCCGCTCTACCAGGCTGAGCTACGGGCCCATGTCCAATTCAATAACCATAGGTAGGTGTGGTTTTTAAATATTTTACGGTCTTCAGTACTAATAGACTCGCCGAGCACTCGTGTTTAAATATTTGTTGTCCCGTGGATAGTGTTTTGAGGATAGAAACATGCCGGCTGGAGAGAGAAAGCCCCGTTCCAGGAAGCTTACTGATTTCATGGTTCCCAGGGATAAAGACCGGGCGAGCGGGGAAACCAGTGGTTCCATAGATACCGTGAAATCCGCTGAGGGACATGCCATCCCTCAAAATAATATGAGCAGCCTCGATGAAATAAAGGAGATCATCCTGAGGAAGGCAAAGTCATCTAGGATGTCTGAGAAGAAGCCTGAGACACAGGAGCCCAGCTTAAATAATAATGGGAAGCTTATGGAAATAATCAAGATCATATCGTCCTCTAAACTAGTTAGAACCATAGAGTGTAACCAGCAGGGTATATGTAATGATGGGAGGAGGATTGGCGAGATCTTCACCGACGAATACGGGATTAAGCGTCAAAGAGGCTTCATCAACACTACCCGTTTACCTATATTCCTAGACTTAATAGTTGAGGAGGCGGAAGCCATGCCTGCACTTAGGGATAAAGCATATATCGTTAAGACAAAGAGAGGGTCTTTAGCACTGGTGCCAGATGACTTTATATGCGAGCTGAATTCACGATATGGTATTATAATACCAGCCATAGAGAAATGCGTTAACTACAAGAGTGGCCCGTGGATAGATAGGGGTAGGGGTACCAGGAGGAAAAATGTATGATTAAAAAACAGCCAGGATAGGGCTTAAGTGGTTACCTTGTATAGGGTTCCTTCTACATCTATATCCATCAGCCTTGGGGTTCTTCTACGGCGTCTACGCTTAATGGTGGTGGGCTCCCACTTCATGTCAGGTGTTCCAAGACTTCCATCCGGGAACTCCACTATCTTCTTTAATGCTAGTAAATGATTCACGGCTTTACGTACTCTATCCTCACCAGCAATACCGCTGAACTCCTTGACGAGTTCCTGGAAGAATACTGGCCTGCCCTTGTTTCTAATGGCATCGTATACTACATCGGGTAACTCTATATCCCTTGGGGCTATCTCGATTAGTATGTCTGAGTCCTCATATACTACTTTCTTCTTCCTAACCATTTTCTTCACCAATTTATATTATGTGGGATAGTAATATATAAACTTTTTTAATTATTGAATCCCACCAACCAATGGTTAACTAGCATTCATAACATAATCCACCGGGTTAGAATCTGCTACAGGATTACATAGGGTTAAAAATAGGGTCATGCATGAGAATATATGTAGTTTATAGTATATATACTAGTACATACCATACATAAGATAGTGGTGCGGGACATGAGTTATATACTTTCAGGAAAAGGTGAAAAAGTGTTATTAATGGGGAATGAAGCAATAGCCAGAGCAGCACTCGAGGCAGGAATCTGCGTAGCAACAGCGTATCCTGGAACACCATCCACGGAGATAATAGAGACTTTAAGCGAGGTAGCCGGTAAATGCGGGATATATGTCGAATGGAGTATAAATGAGAAGGTGGCATTTGAAACAGCGTACGCGGCAGCAATAACCGGGGTTAGAAGCATTACGGCTATGAAGCATGTAGGCGTTAATGTGGCGGCAGATATATTGATGAGTAGTGCTTACTCAGGTGTGAAAGAAGGCTTCGTAGTGGTTTCAGCTGATGATCCAGGCGAACACAGCAGCCAAAACGAGCAGGATAATAGGTGGTACGGGTTACTAGCCCATATACCAGTTATTGAACCCAGCAGCGCGAGGGACTCATATTATTTAACCAAGGAGGCATTTGAGCTAAGCAGTAGATACGAGCACCCAGTTATTCTTAGAACCACTACAAGGGTAAGTCACACAAGGCAACCAGTTGAATTAAATGGTGATATACCATCAGAGAAAAAGTGTAAAGGAGTCTTCGATAAAAACTATGAGAGATGGGTGCTTGTACCAGCTAACGCGAGGAAGCAGAAGACTAGGATGATGAAGATATGGGAAGCTATAAGGCGTAATGAGGGGAGGGAACCATTTATATACGTGTGGAATCCAGGTAGGAGTAAAGTAGTTATTGCAAGCGGGATTAGCTACTCTCATGCCGAGGAAGCCCTTAGACTACTCGACGCCTTAAACGATGTGACATTAATCAAGGTCTCCCTACCAGTCCCCCTTCCACCAGCACCTATCACTACAGTTTTAAAGGATGCAAAAGAAGTACTGGTCATCGAGGAACTCGATCCCGTGGTAGAGACCCAGGTGAAAGACATAGCCGTTGATGAGGGTTTAAGCGTAAAGATACATGGTAAAAACATGATACCCGAAAACGGAGAGCTCTCGATAGATAGGGTCTTCGAGCCAGTAGCTAAATTCATTGGCAGGGAGACCCTGCCTCCATGGCAAAGCATTGGGGAGGTGAAAACCGAGCCTCCGATTCCGCCACGCCCCCCAGTGCTTTGTGCTGGGTGTCCTCATAGAAGTACTTATTACATAGTTAAAACAGCCCTTAACAAGGCTGGTATAAGAAATACTGTGTTTACCGGCGATATTGGGTGTTATACACTAGGGTACCAAAAACCATTTGAAACACAGATGACGTGCTTCGAGATGGGTGGAAGCCTAGGCATAGCCCATGGATTCGGAAAAGTATTAGAGAATACAGTGATAGCTGTTATAGGAGACTCTACATTCTTTCACGCCGGTATACCCCCGGTATTAAACATAGTTTACAATGACTCCAAGGTCATACCATTAATACTCGATAACTCAACAACAGCTATGACTGGACATCAGCCGCATCCAGGTACTGGGATAACAGCGATGGGGTTGCGGACAACGGCTATACTCCCGGAGAAGATATTGGAGCAGGCTGGGTTTAAAACTATCGTTATTAATCCATTAAGGGTTAAAGAATCAATAGAATTACTTACACAGGCTTTCAAAGAGTACTTGAAGGGTGAGCGAATAGCAATAGTTTCACGTATGAGATGCGCTCTCGAAGTCGCGAGGGATGCTAGAAGGAAGCAGGTAGTACTACCCATTTATACCATCGTTGAAGACAAGTGCATTGGGTGTATGGCATGCGTTAACTTAACGGCCTGTCCAGCTATAATAGTGCCAGCAGGATCGAAGAAGCCCATCATACTAGAAGAGCTCTGCAATGGATGTGGACTATGTGCGTCTATCTGTCCCTATAAAGCGATAACTGTTAAAAACACTCCGAGCCCTGAGTGGGAGAAACTCTGGTGATGCAGTATGAAGACCAGGTTTAATCTAGTGTTATCCGGCGTAGGGGGTCAGGGTATAATAACGCTGGGCAGGTTAATAGGGCTGGGATGCATGCATGCAGGCGTAGACGTCAGTATCGCGGAAGTACATGGTATGAGCCAGAGGGGCGGTAGCGTTATAGTGCATGTGAGAATAGGTGAGGGTGAAAGCCCGATTATACCAGTAGGAGGCGCTGATACAATTATATCACTGGAATTGTTTGAGGGAGCCCGGAGCCTAGTGTATGCGGATAAGGGTACAACACTAGTAGTAAACGACTTCCTATGGCCTCCCCCACTAGTTAAATATCCCCCTAGAGATACAATCCTAGCCGCAATATCCGGGAAGGGCTTGACTTACTACCTCTATGATGCAAATAAAGTCAGCATGGAAGTGAGTGGCTCAGTTGTTTCATCAAATATAGCCCTCCTGGGATTCGCTCTGGCCGTGGATAAGCAGTTATCTAAATACATTGAATTAAGCGATATCGAGTGGGCTATTGAGAAAACGCTGAGGGGACACCTTGTAGATATAAACAAGAGGCTTCTCAAGAAATCATATGAGGATGGTTTGAGACATGTCAACCCATGAAATAATCGATCTACTGGAGGATGCTATAGATATCATTGATCAACTTGAGGGAGTCCTGCAGAGGCTGAAGCCGGGTGATAATATAACTCCTGGGGTAATCTACCAGCTATATAATAGTTTAGTATTATTGAGGGAGAAGATAATTGTAGCCAGGATAAAGGTTTCGAGCAGTCTAACCCCGTCACAAGATTAAACGAGTGCTTTTAACCATGGTAAACAAAGCAACCATATGTGTTTTTAATACCCATAATATATCGAATCCATATACTCTATCTCCGAGATATGGGAATGGGGATCCATAAATAGAGCGGTGGCAACGCTCACCTTATCCACATTGCTCATCGACGATGCCACCCATTTACCGGAGTTGAGTTCCCCAATATGTACCCTACGTGTATAAGCCTCTAAAGTCTTCACGTAACGTGCGATAACCGGGTATTGGATACCTATGAGCAGGGCTTTCTCACAATATAGGTGATCAATTATTATAGCCCCTTTTTCACTAATAGCAATACATGTTTCACCAGTCAACAACCATACCCTACCCCTACCATGAAGCACTACGGTTTTCCCGGCCGCGATCTTTACAGAGAATCCACCATTCACCGCGATAAAATCCCCTGCTAATACTGACTCATGTATAAATCCAACAAGTATTTTCCCGTCTTCCAAGCGTTTTTTAATACTATCCGCGGACATAGTACTATCCCTTAATATTCTTTCTCCCACTCCCAGTTTAAAGATAAGTTAAACTAGCATAAAACCCTAGATAAAATAAAGGTGAGTATTATGGAGGTTGTAGGGTTAGACACATCAATAATAGAGAGGGTTTCGAGAGTCTTAAGAAACAATATTGAGAGGCTTGACACATTGGATCTTTGTGATACAAAATTCTACCCGCCCTGCAACGATAACCCAGAAAACATCCTCAGATACTTTATAGTCATGGTGGCCATGGATCATAGGCTGAGTAGACCTGGAAAACCATACGAGGCCATGCTTGAAGATGGGTTCTACCACGGTGCTGATCTACTATATAGGCTTGGAATGAAAAAGTATTCGGAGGACCCGGGGTTCTTTGATCCAGCTCGCTTAGCACAGGTGAGAATCGAGGAAGTTAAATCCTGGCTCAGCATAGGTAGTGCAAGTCCACCGGATATAGATGCCAGAACTATTCTTCTAAGGGATTTGGGGTTGAAAATCTCTAAACTATACGAGGGCAGGGTTACCAGGCTCATAGAGGTATCAAGAGGGAGGCTCTACGGCTCTTTAATGGAGCCTGGATTCATAGATCTCCTAAGGGTTTTCAGGGCCTATGAAGACCCTGTTGAGAAGAAGTCATTATTACTCGCGAAATTCCTGGTCAAAAGAAGGGTGTTCACGTTTCTCGATAAACTAGGGATCCCAGTTGACAATCACTTATCAAGGATAGCGTATAGGCTTGGAATAGTGATGGTTTCAGGCAATCTATGGGTTAAGATAAGGGAGCAGAGGGAAGTCTCACGTGAAGAAGACATATTGTTAAGGATGGTTATTAGACGAGGATACGAGGCTATATCCAGTGAGGCAGGTATAGACCCGGCCACCCTGGATGACTATTTTTGGCTGATGGGTAGGAGGATATGTCTAAGGGATAACCCACCTAGATGTGATAAATGCTTGTTCAAGGGTTTCTGCAGAGCTAGAAGGAATAATAGTTTTATGGTCCCTGAGCACTATTACTATGATACATGGTATTACTGATAGGTGGATATCTTTGAGTAGCCAGAACAACAATAACACAGATATTAACAAGGGTATTAACAGGCTTAGAAGCCTCAGCAGGCTTGAGAGGATTATTGTAAACTACTTCCTAAGACATATAAGTGCAGGCGATATAATAGCAGTATTAGATATACGTGAAGAAGTGAAAAAGAAGATCCGGGAAGGAGATAGAGATCTCCTCCCAGAGACCGAGGATACACTCATCGAAGTAGAGGTGAGACGTGTACTAGCAGAATTAGTCAGAGAGGGGATACTATACCATAGGAATGGAGTATATAGTTTATCACCATGGCTGGTGGAATTAGTAAAGAAAAAGTTCGGAAGGCTCAGGCCAGGGGAATTCAAGCCTCTTGAAAAACTCCTTGAATAACTACCTCTTGAAGCCAATGAAGCCCTGAGCCTCTGCATCATAATATACGTTGGTGAACCCGGCCTCCATTAACCTATTCTTTATTCCTTTGAGAATACTTGGTGCCCCATGCCGCCTCGGCTCACCAGTATAATGGAATAAAATACCTCCATGCCTGAGCACCCTGTATAGTTCTTTGTAGAAGTCAAGACTATATAGGCTACCAGTGCTTCTTGTGAATCTAGGTGGATCATGTATTACTCTATGAAAATACTCTGACTCTAGTGAGAAGATGCCTTCAACTACATCCATTATATTAATCCTTATTCTATCACTGGATAACTCCCTGCTCCATGGATTCCTCTCAGTTATCCATACAACATTTTCATCTATCTCAAAAATATAGATGCTACTAGCCCCCCTCCTCAGAGAAGCTATAGCTGTATAACCCAACCCCATACATGTGTCAAGGATGTTTAGGCCACTTGTAACCCTAGCTGCCCGTATCTTCGAGATCGTGTCGCGCCACGGATCGGTGTCCTGTATTCTATGCATATGGATGCCGTTTATCTCGAGCGTTGGCACTGTAGTTTTACCCGTCGCCTTTAATTTATAGAACCCTGTTTCAGTATGGAGTACCACCTCATATATTCTCCCGGTTTCCTCTAGCAGTACAACCCTATCATGCTCGCTTGGCTCTAACTCTCTAACATCTACCTCGATGCCTTTGCTAAGTAGTAACCTATTGTTCTCCACGCAGACAACCCTAGTTGATAAACCTAGATCCAGTGTAGTTTCAATACATCCGCTTGAACGCTTCAGCTCATCAATAGTGAAAAAAGTGAACCAGTATCCTTTCACGGGTTTAAATACGAATGCCTCGGGCACGGTTCATACCTGGGCTCATTTAATCTACTGGCTTAACACGTTTAAATCATCTAATGGGAGATACCTCTGGATCTTGGAGCCTGATGAGACAAGTCTTCTCAACTCGCTTATTAGTTTAGAAGATCCCTCAACTATTATCACTATTATAAATTCATTCCCCATCCTATGAACACTATACGATGTAATAACAGAGCTGTATCTCGAAATAATAGAGGAGGGCAGCGGGCTCTGCGAGTAAACAACTATTACACCACGACACTTGTGCTCCCTATCCTCGTGGAGATTCTCATGTATATACTCGTTTAAAGCATTCGATACTATAGTAGATCTATCACAGCGAAATAATCCGGCTAGATTATCCAGTTTCTCCGCCACATGGTAGGGCACGCTCACTCCAAACCTCTTCTTTGAATTCCCGCCCATCTATCTTCCCCACCCTGTGAGCGCCACATATAGAAAAGCGATGACAAGGATAAAACCACTTACACCTACAGGGCTTAATCCATAGTTTACTGCAGCTACATATCCCAGCATCGTAGACGTTGTTGACACTAGTAGTGTTAATAGTAAGTGCTCCTTACTGCTTCTAGAGATTCTTGCCCCAACTATTGCCGGGAGGAGTATCATTACATGCTCCATTATGTAACCACTGATACGTAGTAGCCCTATCGTGGCTAAACCGATTAGGGTGTAAGTGATGAAATCATAGTAGCCTATCCTCACACCAGCTATCCTAGCGGACACGGGATCTATGCTTAATAAAATTATCTTGTTGTATATTAAAATAACCACTGTGACTACAATTATTGAAATAACAATAGTCACCAGGACGTCTTGCCTGCTCATTAGAACAGGATCCCCTAGCATTATACTGGATAGACTATATTGCGCAGGGAACATTGTTAACACGTAGTATGCTAGTAGAACACCCATCGATGATGAGAATGAAACCATGAAAGAGGATACTTTGTTGGGATCTATTCCTCTGTGAATTAAGTATCCGGCGAGATATGTTAACATCAACCCAACCGGTATCGCTGAATAATATATGTTCACCCCGAATATTAATGCAAAGATGTAGCCGAGGGTAGCCGCTAGAAAACTATTATGTATGGAGCCTGAGACAAGGAACTCTAACCCCCTATAATAGGCCAGCAAGCCGACTAAGCTAAGCGATAACCCCGTTAACCAGTATGCTATAACCTTATCAACCCCTATGACCCTGGAGGAAAACACCAGGGACACTAGGAAAACTATGGATACAATAATGCATGCTAACAGGGAACTCGATCTCCTTCTGGCACCTGGGGTCATCTGTAAACCCACCTAGACAATGCTAAACCTATTATGACACCTATAACCACATAGAGTATTATGGAGAGGGGATCAGATGCTAGATGAGAAGGCCCCTCCAGTTTCGTAGAAGGCTCTCCGGCTTCCTTAATGTTCACACCACTTACTTGAGAACTTATATAGTATAGTTTATCAGGTATGGAGCCATTAACCAGCGGCGATGGGACCTCTATTATGGTTATATTATATTTCTTCGATAACTCGATCAATGCATTGCCTTCACTAGAGGCGGCCGGCGATGTTATAAACACTAACGGAGTACTCCCACTCTTCATGAAGCTCTCGACAGACGCTATATCCTGAGGGGATGGTTGCACCTCATGCTCTGGAACAAGTGATTTAACTACCTTGAACCCCATCCATTCCACGGCATATTGTATTTCAGGTAGGTCTATTATAGTGGACACGTCACGGTATTTGCCTATCATCTTATTAACTAGGGATATGAGTGAGTTTACTAGCTTTAAGGCTTTATCCCTATAGCAATCAGCTTTCAAGGGGTTGGCTTTCGCTAGTGTGCTTGTCAGATTTCCAACGAAGAGGATGTAGTTTAATGGATCGTAAATAGGCATGTGGAGATTGGCCTGCCCACTGGAGGGATTAATGGTAATCCTGATTCCAGGGATCTCAAGTATATTGATAAGTGTTGCGTTCAACTCACCCTTCTTCACAAGCTCCTCTATCTCCACTTCGGCACCAGTATGCCCTGTTGAAACTATTATCGACGCCCTCTTTAGTTTCTGGTAGTCACTAATGGATAACTGGTATTCATGGGGATCTACGCCTGGGGGAATAATATAATCGACTACGTCACCATCGCACAGTAGGAGTTTAATATCACTTACCAGACTAGGGAAAACAGTAACCACGTATACTCCGCTGGTGGTTTGAAGAGAAAAAAACGGTAGCCCTTGTGAAACCAGCAGACTTAACACGGTGATTACTGGGATCAATGCGTGCCCCATGGTTTCACACCTTATGCACAAAATGTTTATAAGTCCTTAAATAGATTTGTGCACAAGGGATTCGATGTGATTATAGAGTTAATAGATTTAACTGTGAAGAGAGGACATACCCTGGTACTGAACAATTTAAACGCGGTGTTCGAGGGCCCTGGACTAATACAGGTTATAGGCCCCAATGGGGCTGGCAAAACAACACTGCTTCTCACCATCCTAGGCTTAATAAAACCTGTAAAAGGAGCGGTTAGGATCAGGAATACTGAGCTGAAGAATTCGAGTGGAGGATTATATGAAACAATATCCTACATCCCTCAAAAATTCTATATACCGAGGGATGCACCGATAACGCTCTGGGAGTTCGTGGAAAGCTATATTAGGGCTTACGAAGGAGGCATGCCATTTAGATCCAGCCATACTGTAAATAGGAGAATTGAGTCAGCACTGGAAATGGCTGGATTACCCAAGGATTCATGGGATAAGAAGATCAGTGAGTTGAGTGGCGGACAGCTCCAGAGAGCTCTAATGGCTAGAGTTCTCTCAGTAGATTCAGAGATAGTATTGATGGATGAACCCCTCTCCAACATAGACCCCGAGGGAAGGGGGGCGCTGGCTGAAATCATTGGCAAGCTTTCAAGTAGGAAACTACTCGTGGTGACAAACCATGATCCCGTATTATTGCTGCCATATACCAGTAAAATACTGTTACTAGGATATGGTGAATACAGGTACGGTGACCCCGACAGCATCCTTTCACGGGAGGTTTTGACGAAAATATATAAGAGTTGTGCCATAGTATTCGGAGAGCATGCCCACATAGCGGATTGGCACTAGGTGGGGATACTTTCTTGAGGATGCTTGAAGGCGAGTTATGGGAGTATAATGGAGTAGTATATATCGCTAAGGGTTTCCAGCACCCTGAAGGAATGATCGTAGCCTACCCTAGGTACGATCTTTATATCTCAGGGAAAATACCCGGGTGGCGCCTAGAGAGATACATTAACACCGTGGACTGGGAGTGCATTAAGTCCAGGGTTCCCGTGATACCGGTGTCGAAAAGCACCGTGTTTCTAAACAGGCTCAACAATATTCAACAAGTAGTCGCGGAAATCATCTCAGATGCTCTAGGCGTGAGAGAGAATGATATATATGTCACAGGATCCTCAAGGATCCTCGGTAAATACAATGACATTGATATCGCGATATATGGGGTTAAAGAAGACTTCACTAAAGACCTCGAGGATCTCGTTAATAGAGGAGTGCTTAAACGGGTTGATGAATGGGTGCTTGTATACGAGTACTGGGAGAAGCATAGAGGTGGAATAAGTCTCGCTGAATATCTATGGTTCAAAAAGAATACTCTTCTACACCTAAATATACTTGGAATTCACGTGAATCTTAGACCAGTTATCTACTCTAGAGGAGTCCATGGATGCATAGACCCAGTCTTGAATATATCAGAGTACACCGGACTAGTACGCGTGGTTGAGCCGATAATAGATCATGCCATACCATCGAGATATATTGGCTTACTTGATAATGGTGAGGAAGTAATCCTTGAATCCATGCGGGAAGTATACTCGGAGCTGAATACGGGTAGCTACCTCGCCATAAATAATAAAGTAGAGGAAAGGCCTAACGGTATATACCTTGTACCAGACCATGGATTGCTGAAGCCTATACTACGGCATTGAATCTAACTTAAGGGAGAGGAGGGAAAGTGGTATAAGGGAAAAAGAAGAATGTGGTTAAAACCTATTACCTCTTATTTAATCCACACTTCTTTATGATGCTGAACACCGTATCTGGGGTTAATGGTATTCTATTTACATCCCTGTTCGCATCTTTACTCCCTAATGCATGCGCTACAGCATTGGCGATGCTTGGAGCTATGCCAACTATAGAAGGTTCTCCAAGCCCCTTAGCTCCAAACGGTCCCCTAATATACCCTGCCTCCACGAAGTCTACTAGTATTCTCTCTGGAATATCCAGGCCTGTGGGTATATGGTATGTCGATAAGTTTGTATTGTAGACGTGTCCTTCAGGGCTATAATACGTATCCTCCATTAGGGCGTATCCCATACCCTGGATATATCCTCCAACACCGTGGTGCTCTGCACCAGTCCGATTGATTACTCTTCCAATATCATATACTGTTACAGCGTCTTTTACTCTCACAACTCCTGTTTCGAGGTCTACCTCCACATCACTCACTATGGCGCCAAATGTGTATGTGAAGTAGGGTTGACCGGTGCCTGTCTCCTCATGCCACTCTGCCGGTGGAGCCCTATAGTAGCCGAATTCTTGCAGTGGAACACCTTTCCAGAAAGATTGCTCCACTAGTTCTTTCCATGTTATATAGTGTTCTGGGTCGTCTCTACAATAAACCTTTGGAGCATCTATTACAACGTCATCAGGGCTACTACATCCAAGCATAGAGGAGGCTAGCTCATTGAGTCTTTTTCTTAGCTTATATGCCGCCACAAGTGTTGCATTACCGCCCATCGCAGTGCTTCTAGACGCAACCGTGGGTCCTGCATCAGGTGTTGATGCTGTATCCGGTAACTCTACTTTGAAGTAGCTTGGCGGGACACCCAGTATTTCAGCAGCTATATTGATTAAGCCCTGGATAGAGCCCTGGCCCATATCGGTTAACCCTGTCCTAAATATTATGCTTCCATCCCTCTGTATGATTAGTGTTACAGACGAGTAGTCGGCTCCCTCCGCGCCAATACTGTTTCCATGATAGAATACAGCTATACCTATTCCACGCCTAATAGTACCCTTGGCCTCGGAGTACAGTTTCCTCTTCTCATACCACCCGCTTAATTCAACTGCTTTCTTGATGGCATCTACTAGTCCAACGCCGTGATCCAGTAATTGTCCATGAACCGTTCTATCACCTGGTCTCAACGCGTTCCTAAGTCTTATCTCCACTGGGTCCAGGCCTAGTTCCTCAGCAAGTATATCCATCTGCCTTTCAACCGCGAATGTTACCTGTGGGTTACCGAAGCCTCTGAATGCTCCTCCGGGAACTTTATTCGTGTACACCGCTGCGAGATCTATTTTCGCGTTGGGAACCCTGTAGGGCCCGGTGCTATGTACTATCGCTCTCCATGCGACGAATGGGCCGAGGCTAGCGTATGCTCCCTTATCTAGTATTATCTCGGCCTCGACGCCGAGTAATGTTCCATCTCTCCTAGCTGCATGCTTGTATCTAGCGATAATCGGGTGCCTCTTCGTGTGTCCTATTATGGATTCTTCCCTTGTATGTAATACAACCGCTGGTTTCTTCGTGTATAGAGCTGCTAACGCGGCTTTAGCAGCTATCTCGTTGCCCACGTCCTCAGCGCCGCCGAAACCTCCACCCAGTGCTGGAGCTATGACCCTTACCATGTTGAATGGTAGTCCTAATACGTTTGAAACAGCTTTCCTTGTATCGAAGGGGCACTGTGTCTTAGCATATATTGTAACTCCTCCATCCGGCTCGGGTATTGCTATTGCCACCTCTGGCTCAAGATAGGCGTGTTCCTGCATAGGTGTCCTATACTCGTTCTCAACTATGACGCTGGCCTCCTTGAATGCTTTCTCTACGTCTCCAACTCTGATCTTGTACCTCGTTAATACGTCGCTTCCACGTTCATCATGTATTAATGTATGAGGCTTCTCCTTTAATCCATTCCATTCAATTATCTGCAACGGGTCTAGGTATACCTCTAATGGCTCGTAGTCAACGTGGACTCTTTCCCCAGCGTCTCTGGCGTTCTCAAGGCTCTCAGCCACTATTAGTGCTACGGTATCCCCTATATACCTTACCTTTCTATCGGCTATAAGTGGTTGATCCGGTAGTACATAGCCAACGTCATTTATACCCGGTATATCCCTGGATGTTATAACTTTTATCACACCTGGGTAGTTAACCGCCTCTGATACATCGATACCCTTGATTAATGCATGGGCATACTTGGATCTAACGCTGTAGACGAATACGGGGTTCTTTAATAGATTAATTAGATCCGCTGTGAATATCGGCTTACCTGTTGCCTTACTTATGGCGTCCCATCTCACTACATGCTTACCTATATACTTGAAGTCCTTCGTAGGCTTACTCCTTGTTTCATTGAATATCTTTTCAACTATTTCAACATACTCGGGCTTACTCATGTGAACCACCTACTAGACAACTTTTAAATGATACTTCTCTCTCACCTGTTTTTCATCGAAGTAGATCTTGCCCTCATTGATGTACTTGGCTGCAAGCTTGGCTGCTGCAAAGTAGTAGTGGTAGCTCCCACACCTGCACAATGTGCTGCTAAGCCACTCCTTTATTTCGTCGTAGCTTGGGTTTGGATTATGGTCGAGCAACGCCTTAGTCATCATTATGAAGCCCGATGTACAGAAACCGCATTGCATGCCTCTGGTCTCGATGAATGCTACTTGGATAGCGTGTAGCTTGCCCTCGGGGGCCAGGCCTTCCACAGTCGTTATCTTGGCTCCATCAAGCGTGGATGTTAGCGTGAGACATGAGTGCCTTGGTAACCCGTTCACGAGGACTATGCATGTTCCGCATTCCCCTCTACCACATCCCTCTCTAACACTTGTATAACCTAGTCTATACCTTAGTGTGTCAATTAACCTCTCATGAGGAGGTACGTCAACTATGTACTCCCTACCATTAACCTCTAACCTGACTTTAACGATCCCCGCCAACCTACATCACCCCGTTTAGGATTCTATTGTGTACGAGGCGCAGACCCTTCCTTAAAATAGCCTTAGACATTTCAAGCCTGTATTCACTGGTAGCCCACCAGTCACTAATCCTCTTCATCTCCTTATCGAGGCATTGTTCCGCCTCTATGAGGGTTTCCTCGCTTATATTTCTTCCAGTTATACATTTCTCAGTGCTCCTGGCCCTTCCAGGTATCCTGTGCTCACTAATCATGTCGAAGGCTATTCTGGCTTCCCTTATCCGTCCTTCCTCCTCTGTTAAATAGATGGCGCCAGTGACTATGCCGGCTATAAGTAGCTCTCTTCTATCAAACTTTATGAATGCACTACTTGTCTTAGATGGCGGCTCCTTGAATGATATCTCCGTGATGATCTCGTTCGGCATGAGAATCGTTTTCCTTTTATCGACCAGGAATTCCTCCAGCCTGACCTTTCTCACACCATGCACGCTTTCAAGCCTTAGCTCGGCATCGTAGACGAGCAGGAGTGTTATGTAATCGCTGTACTGTGTGGCCGACGCAATATTACCGCCTATCGTGGCGTTGAACCTTATTGCCATGGTACCGAATTTTCTGAAGACATCTATGAACCCGGCATATTTTATATCCTGGTGCAGTATACTCTTACTGAGCTCCCATAGTGTTGTGAGGGCTCCTATTCTCACCACGCCATTCTCCACTACTACATAGGAGAGATCCCTCCTCAGTGGAGAGAGATCCACTAGGTATTTTGGCACAGGTATTTTCCGGTCTCTTATCAATACTAGTAGTTCTGTACCACCTGCCAGGGGCTTCGCGTCTGGCGAGTATTTGTCAAGGAATTGCAGGGCGTCGCTAAGGTCCCGTGGACGATGGATATCGAATATACTCTACACCCCCCATTGGTTACTTTATTTTCTAAGAGCCCGTGGGTAATAAATTTTTACAATTATAAACCGTAACAATGATTTAAATACAGGTTCCCACTTTAGTAAGATATATACTGAGAAGGAGGGTATATGCATGAAGGTGTGTAGGGATATAACCGAGTGTATAGGGGGCACACCAATAATACGGCTCTCAAGGATACTGCCACAGGGCTTCAAGGCCGAAGTATGGGGTAAGATGGAGTTCACTAATCCAACGGGCAGCGTAAAAGATAGGATGGCATTATACATGCTGAGAAAAGCCGTTGAGAAAGGAGAATTGAAACCAGGTATGACAATAGTTGTTCCTACAACAGGTAATACAGGCATAGCTTTCTCAGCCCTTGCAAGCGTGCTCGGCTTCAAGGTTTTAATAGTAATACCAGAGGAGATGAGTGCCGAGAGATTCATGTTAATGAAGTTATTCGGAGCCGAATTCTACTTCACACCAGGCGGTGAAGCCGATGCTGGTAATGCATTAGAAATAGCTAGAAAGCTTGTGGCTGAAAACCCTAATAAATATTACTTATTCGATCAATGGGGAGATGAAGCCAATATACAGGCCCATTACGAGACAACAGGTAAAGAGATACTTGATCAAATAGGGTGCCCCAAGGCCTTTGTAGCTGAGGTTGGAACCGGAGGTACTTTAATAGGTATAGCGAAGAGGCTTAAAGAGGAGTGCCGCGACGTCATAGTGGCGGGTGCTGAACCAGCTGAATGCCCGGTTGCAGCAGAGTGGTTTAAGACTGGTAAGCCGGGTCCCTGGGGAAGACATGAAATAGAGGGAGTTGGTGACGGCTTCGTACCCGATATAGTTATGAGGAATAAGCGCCTGCTCGACGACTTTGTAACCGTGAACAGTGATGAAGCAATACAAATGGCTAGGAAGATAGCCAGGCTAGAAGGCCTCCCAGTTGGAATAAGCAGTGGAGCAAATGTTGTAGCAGCTATAAAGCTCGCACAAGCCCATAACCTGAGAAACAATGACAAGGTTGTAACAATACTACCAGACTACGCTGCCAGATATTTCAGCACCAGGCTCTTCAAGAAGAAGCGTGAAATAGTTAACAGGAAGCGGCTGCTGGAGGAGCTGGATATTTAGTCCCATACTATCCTATTCTTCTTTTCTTCTCTTCTTTCTTCAATTCCCTATCTTATCATATATGGTCTGGCTAGATAGAGACGACCTCATCTAGACGAATAATTTAAATTAAGGTGTGGTAAGTTTAATTATAGTTAATTGTATAGGGTGATAGGAGCAAGTTATGATGAGCTTTAATCCCAGGATCTGTTCTACATGCCGGGGCCGGGGCTTCTGCGGGTTATCCTACTGCCCTGTTATAGCTAGGGCTAGAGCATCCATTAAGCTATCGGGGATCACTGGCCAGCGTGTGATAGAGGGTTCCACCCCGCCCTCGTTATTTGTTGGGAGATATGGTTACCCATATGTTAGAGCAGGTCCAGGCGCTGCTCCTCCAAACAATGACGTACTAGTGTATGATTACCCTGAATCATGGCTTGGAAGAAGGATAGAGGACATCCTTGAATATAGATGGAGCCTTGTAACAGGATATACCAGTATAGATGTGAGAAAGCCGTATGATAGGATAGTTGAAGAGACAAGACTCATGACCCTGAGCAGTAGACCTGTGGATATTAGAGTAGAGTTAGCTAAGCCACCGCGTCCAATATTGCATCTCAGCGAAGAGGAACCACCGCAGGGCCCTAGGGCACCAATAGTAAGGCTACAGGTATTAGGCAATCCCTCTGTGCCTAGGCCCGTGGAGAAGGCGTTTAATGATACGGATCTACCAGCCTATGACGCAGTGGTCTACCTCTATAAGTCAAATATACCGGTTTCCCATATACAGAAGATACTCAGTGCCGGAGCACTAGGTGTTAAAAACCAGAGGAGACTGGTACCTACAAGGTGGAGCATCACCGCTGTTGACAGCATGATATCCAGGGAACTGCTTAGAGAGGTGAAAAAATATGACGTTATCAACGAGATAGAGGTATACATGCTTAGGCACTACGATAACTTATTCATAGCAGTACTCTACCCAGCTAAGTGGAGTTATGAATGGATGGAAGCCTGGTGGCCAGGCTCCACATGGAACCCTGGAGCCCTGGACGTGGTTGTTGAGGGAGACTATGAGGACTATCATGGGAGAACAACTTATCCAGGTATTGGTGGATGCTACTATGCAAGCATGCTTGCGACACTTGAGCATCTTTCAAGGATGAGAAGACAGGCTACAGCGATACTACTTAGGGAGATATATCCAGGTTTCAATCTACCATTGGGTGTCTGGTTTGTCAGGGAGTCGATTAGAGAGATGTACAGGCATGAACCAATCTTAAAGACCAGCAAGTTAAAGGAGGTCTTCGATCTACTGGATAAGGTAACCAGGCTCGGGGCTACTAAATGGTACAATTCCTCCAAGCTGCTTCAGAGGATTGTAAAAACGAGGAGTATTAGAGACTTCTTCTCGAGGGATACCTGAGTTGTTCCAGGAGTTTAAAGTAATAAAGACAAGGTGTGAGACAGCCCTGTCGAGGAGCGGGTTGCCGGGACTAGACTATGCTTTAAACCCCTATGTCGGTTGTTCACATGCCTGTATCTACTGCTATGCTAGGTTATACACGAGGAATAGAGATGTAGGCGGTAACTGGGGAAGGATAATCCTAGTGAAAGAGAATATAGTTGACGTATTAAGAAGGGAGGTAGTCAAGTACCCAAGGGGCGTTGTCGGCATTGGCACGGTAACAGATGCATATCAACCTGTTGAAGCCGTGTATAAGCTAACGCGGCGTTCACTAGAAGTATTATTAAGACATGGTTTCCATGCAAGTATTCAGACAAAGAATCCCCTGGTTTTAAGAGACATGGATCTCCTGGTAACACATAGGGATCTAGTTGATGTGGGATTCACGATAACCACCCTTGATTACAGGGCCTCCATACAGATAGAGCCACATGCACCGCCCCCAAATGCCCGTTTAAAAGCACTCGAAAAACTAGTCGAGGAAAAAATTGCCTCATGGATTTTCTACGGGCCAATTATACCAGGCATCAATAGTGACCCCGATACTGTGAGAAGCATGGTGGAGATAGCTAAGAAACTAAACATAGTACTATATTACGACGTACTTCATGTGAAATCATTCATGAATACGCCCACGCACCCATTGTATAATTACATTGAGAAAACCCGTAGAGAGAGAAGGCGGATCATGGAACTAATAGAGACCGAGTGCAAGAGGCAGAAGGTGACATGTAGAACCGGTTTCAGCGAGATGTGAATAGTCTACAATACTGGACTGGTTAAAGATCGCGCGTGATTATTTATCTTCTTTCTCCCCCGTATCTCTCTCTTCTTCCTCAACTCTGAGTACTCTGCCTAATTCTTTCTTGGATATGTTGAAGACGGCTTCGGCTATAGCTTTAACATATTCATCGCTTGGCGTGGTTTTAGGAAAGCCAATCCTGATTGCGAGAGCCCTCTTAAATGCCTCCTTATACTCGCGGGATCTTATCTCACCCCTGTATATTGCCTCGGCTAGTTTTAAACCTATGAAGAATTTAACATAGCTTTTAACGGTTTTTTCCTCCTCCGGGAAAGCATTATATACTGCATGCAGTATCTTCGTGAATCCATCCTCGCTCATGAATCCAAGTATGAATTTTGTTAGAGGTATTCTCAACAGTCTTGCAATCATGTTACCATCGACCACGCCTGTAGGGGACACCGATTTTATTTTCTCTCTAGCTCCCTCGATATCGCCTTGGAGTATTAGATCCAGCGCCATATCCAGGTTTTCCTCTACGTAGAAAATCTTCGAGAACATATATGGGTAATCCTGGGCAAGCCCCAATCCGTATTTACCGATTACATAGAGTGTTGTAAGCTCCTTGTCGTATATGTCGGGAGGCAGAGCCTTCCCTCTGATCGGGCTTAATCCAGTTTTTTCATACGTCTTCCTCAAGTAATCAACAAGTGCTCCTCTATCAAACTCGTTAACTCTCTTTGCCACCTCGCTCAGTATCGATACTGCTACCTGGATTCTTTTCTTATGTGGTTGCCTCATTACGCATATCACCCTGTATACATGGGAGCTCTCTAAGTAGAAACCGCTTGATCCTCAAGTCTAAGCCTGTCCTACCCGTGTAAACCCGTATTCTACTACAATCCTTACTGATTAAAATTTTTACAGTTAAGGAGCCAAGATATCTATTACGTACTCCAATGTATACTTGAAACCTGCCCTTTCTCTCCCTGATCTCCTTAAGGCTTGCCTCACCGTATTCCTGTCTAAGCATCTTCTCCAGTCTTCCCAGGACATTTATCAACGTGTTAGCTGTTAACATATATATCACTATGGCTTCCATGATTCCTTGAGCTTGACGAGCCCCAGTGTTTCAGCCGCCTCCAGATACCATGCAACTATTTCTTTCAGAAGCTCCATCCTGGCGTCCTCGCAGGATACACTTATACCGTGAACCATTTTATATGCTTCCACAGCTATATCACAATTAACCTTATCCTCTATTCTTACACGGATTTCTCCTAAAACCTCTAGATAAGAATACCCTTTATTCTCAGCCATCTCTTTAATGTCATCCAGTATCTCACGTGAAGGAAGCAGATCCATACACTCACCGCCTTTAGACATGCATATTTCAAAGTATTTAATTAAAACAGAGTAGTCTCCAAGTATTTTACCGCTGGCTAAAAAAGGTTTTCTACCCAAACCTGTTCATCCTTTAAAGAGTAATATTTCTCAAGTACTCCCTTATATACTCCTTATGTTTCTCATTAACAGAGTTGTAGAGGTTTCTAAGCGACTCCAACAAATCTGTAATTATTATCCTCATTGCCTCATCCACCTCATAAGGCGCCAGCTTTTCCACCGCTCTTTGAAGGACTTCATCACTGGGATAGGCCTCCCTCTTCAAGTATTTCCTTATAGCTGTTGGTGAGATACCTAAGTCCCTTGATAGCTCAATGATGCTCCTGGTTGAAAGCATTAATTCTATAAGCCTTGCCCTCACATCCTTGCTGACCCAATGTAAACTCATCGATGCCTCTTTTTTCGCTTCCGGGATGCTGGTCATCCCCCAACACCTTTGTAAATAAATATAAATCCAGGTTTCTTAGTGATATATTACCCTTAGTTATATTAAAAGCTTATAGTAGGTGGCTTTATTGAGGCAACGTAGCATAGTTTTCGATGGCACCGTGAAATTACATGAGCTACCATTTATAGAAGTCGAGCATGGTGACATATTAGCGAAAACAGTTTTTGTCTACGTGGGACAGATAGAGAGAAACATAATGAATCATAACATTACTCCCCCTGGGAGAATCATCCTAGGGGCGTCCGGAGTAGTAAAGGCTATAGAGACCTCTGGTAGCAATACAAGCGTGACAGGCAGGTATATCACTATTTCACCTCTTAGCCGCCACGGCATACTCGCATATAACGTTAATGGATTGCTTGCCGACTATGTTTCAGTTAAGCCGGAACACGTCTTCGAGGAGTCCCTTAATGCAAACCCATATACAGCTGTGAAGCCGTTTATAGCCCATGGGATAGAACTAGGGGCCGAGGCCGAAGGAGTTACCCTGATAGTTGGATGCAATATAACAGCGTTCTCAACCGCTTTATTCACTGGGAGGAGTAATGGAGAGCCAATACTATACTGTAGGGATTCAACCCGTCTAGCCCAGTATCTCGGGTTAAATATTGTTAGCCATGTGAGCAATATACCCAGTAGAATCAATACCCTTGTGTTAACGGAGCCTGGTGCCGACATCTATTATAGATTACTCAAGGAGATAGCCCCTCAGAAGATAGTTGTATCGCCATTCTCATTTACAACATGGATTCCAATAAACCATCGCCTTGAGAAAACAGTGATTACATACAAGAATACCATTAGGAATACCAATCCGGTGGCAGCCGAAAACATTCTTCATGAATTATCCAGCTTTGTAAAAATAATTGAGATAGGGGATATTGAGAAAACTATTGGGTTGCTGCCGCCTAAAGAACTTGGATCCATAATAGTGTTGAAGTAAACTAGGATTCACGAATCAATTTGGCCAGCCTAGCTATTCCCTCCCTTATCTGCTCGTGCGTGGGGTAACTGAAGTTCAGCCTCATACTATTAACTCCGTCTCCCTCAGGGTGAAAGCTACCGCCCGGTACATATGCCACTTTATACTGCTTCACCGCTTTCTCTAAGAGCACTCCTGCATTGAATCCATTCTTGTACACGTATGCGAATACAAAGAGCCCTCCTATGGGTTTAGAGTACCAGACGTAATCGGGGAAGTTTTCTTTGATAGCTTCAAGCATCGTGTTCCTTTTTGCCTTATAGTATGGTATGGCTTTCTGAACAACATCGTCTATTAAACCCGTTTTAATGGCCTCGGCAACTATGAACTGGTTTAAGGTGGGTGAGTGCAGGTCCACGTATTGCTTCACTATCTCAAACCTCCTTATAAGCTCCTTTTCAGCAACGATCCACCCGATCCTCAGGCCTGGTGCTAGAATCTTGCTTACAGTACTCATATACATAACTCTACCCTCTTTATCCAAGCTCTTCAGTGATGCTGTTTCAGCTCCTTCCTCGTAGATGATGTAACTGTAGGGATCGTCCTCCAGGATTAATAAATCGTATTTCGAAGCTATCTCGAGGAGATGTTTCTTCCTCTCCTTATTCATAGTGGTGCCAGCCGGGTTCTGGCCAACTGGTATAACATATATGAATTTCACTTTCTTCACATCATCTCCCAACTGCTTCAGCTTTTCCTCCAGGAGCTCCGTCCTCATACCGTTCTCATCTATTTTTACACCTATTAGTTTGGCGCCATTCATCTTGAATGCTCCAAGTGCTGCCAGATATGATGGGCTCTCAGTTATCACTATGTCGCCTGGATCTATGAGGGCCCTTGAAACTATGTCTAGGGCCGACTGGCTCCCACTAGTTATAATTATGTCCTCTGCATCGGCATGTATCTCCCTCTTTCTAGCTAGGAAGTCGCTCAATGTCTCCCTAACCTCTATTATCCCCTTGGTTTCGCTGTACTGTAATGCATCGTCACCGTATTTCTCGATGACTATTCCAGCTATTTTTGCTAGTTCTTTACGTGGAAATAAGGCTGGGTCTGGTATGCCTCCTGCAAAACTTATTACATCCTTTCTACCTCGTATTATTGCTAGTAGTTCACGTATCTCCGATGCCTTAATATTCGAGGCAACCTTACTAATGAACCTGGAGTAATCGATCATGCTTACACCGAGATATACGTATAGGTATATATGGTATATAAAGCTTAATATCGTGGAGGAGATACGCGGGTGGAATTGAACACGATATATAAGAACCCAGTTAAAGTAAAGGCGAGGATAGCATATATTTATCCAAGCATATACAGAGTGATGATTTCCAGCTTAGCCCCCGACATCATATATCAATTATCAAACAGTATGAATGAAGCATACACTGAGAGATTCACTAATACGAGACTCACAGGTGATGAACCTCCCCCTAGAAGCCTTGAAACAAACACTCCATTAAAATACTTCGGCCTCATACTAACCACGCTACACTATGAGCCAGACATAGTAAACCTCGTGAGGCTATTGATAGCTGGGAAAATACCGGTTAAGCGTGAGCAACGTGATACACCAATAATCGCGGGGGGACCAGTTGTCATGGAGAATCCTATCCCATACAGCGGCATAATAGATGCATTCGTTATAGGTGAAGCCGAGGTCACACTGGAAAAAGTGTTACTGAAATGGTTTGAGACGATGGATAAGAAACGGTTCCTGGAAGAAATAGCTGGACTCACATACGTCTACGTTCCAGGCGTTAATGATGGGGAGAAAATTATAAGGAAGTATGTTGAAAGGCTCGATGATGCGGCTCACCCTGTTCACCAGGTGGAAAACACGGAGATTGAACCGATATATGGCGGGGGCTTTAAGCTCGAGGTTAGCAGAGGATGCCCGTACTGGTGTAGCTTCTGCCTTGAATCAAGGGTTTTCCAGCCATATAGAGAGAGGAGTATAATGATGCTTAAGGAGATTATGGAGGAGGGGTTATCGAGTAGTATATGGGGTAGGAGGGTAGTAATATATAGTCTCTCATTCCCAGTATCCCCAACCCATGTGAAACTACTTGAATACATCTCACAGGAGAAAATAAAAGCCTCACTACCCTCACTAAGGCTTACTGCGTTGAGGAGCAATGTACTAGAGTTAATCAAAGAGATAGGTCAGAGGACTCTTAGCCTGGCACCGGAGACGTTTAGTCCATTACTCCATAGAGTGTTCTTCAAGTACGTGAGCCTCCATGATGAAATAGCGAATACTATAGAAGACATCCTGAAACAAGGCTTCAATATTAAATTATACATGATATATGGTGTGAAAGGAACCCGCATCGATGAGGTTAAAATAGACATCAATACTCTGAAGAAGCTGGCCAGCTCAGCTAGGAGGCATGGTAGAGAGCTCTCAATATCGCTCAACCCATTAATACCGAAGCCTCATACGATGTTTCAGTGGATTGGGATGGAGGAACCAGCTAAGCTTAAGGAAATACTCGGCTTATATAGGGGGGAGTTAAGGGGGTTAATAGATGCGAGACCATATGATATAGAATGGGGATTCATACAAGCCTATATAGCTTTATCCAGTATGCCATTAGACAATGTATTCATCAACGTGGCAACCCGTGGTGGAGGGTTATCGGCTTGGAGGAAAACCCTTGGAGACAGGTATCTTAGATCCAGTTACGTGTTAAAGGGATACGAATTCGGTGGTAAACTACCTTGGGAATTCATTGTTCTAGGTGATCTACCTGTGAAAACCGCTGAGAAACAATACGAGGTGTTCCTAAGTCTTAGCGGTGGGGGAAGCATGCCCTAAATCAAATATTAATGAGTAGAGGAGGAGTACAGCGCATATATAGGGTTTCTCAACGGCTTTAAGTAACTCCCTGATCTCACTGGTGATCGTATTATTCAGCAATTGATATGGTGCATCATGTATAACCTTGTATCTCAGGGTGTCCCCGTTAATAGTATACTCGCTTGGAGCCACCGGTATCCCTGCAGAAAATGCATCGAGGCCGAGCATATAGTATATGAGGGCCATATATGAGTGTTTCACACCGAGGAAAACTGGATCACTATATAGTCTTGGAAAAACCAATGGATCCAATACATCTTTATGATCACTGAACGTTACATACGCGTCAGAATTACATACACCCTCATAGTCTTTGATACCAATGTTAACAATAGAGCTTTCCAAGATGAGGATACTATCCCTTAACCTATTAAGCAGCCTGCCTTTAATGAAGGGGGCGACAACATAGATCTCGGTTTTCTCATTATTTATGAATAGATTTAAAACCCCTATCACCCCGATAGGTATTTGTAAAGCCCCTATTACGTTGAATCCCTCGTAATCCCCCTCTGCAAAATCAAGTATTGTAGACCCAATAGCCGAGAGACTGATGCCTTCCTTGCTCTGTATGTAGAGGCGCCTTAGAAGTGCTCTCAGGTTTTCACTTAGTTTTAATTCATTTATGTATTCAAATGGCTTCCCGGATTTCCTAAGGGATTCAAGTAAAAAATCTATGTTAGACTCCAACTCGCTTAAACACCGGTCTATATGATATTCCGTAGTGTATTAATCCTGCTTCATTGTCCTCGGATATCCTCCTCAAGACCGGCTCCATTAAAATACCCGGCTTTAACTCCTCTGGTAATACATCGGTGAGGGGAGCCATTATCCGTGCCTTACTATTAATGGTCTCCAGTATACCTATCATGAGGGGGCGTTTCTCCTCGAAGCCCTCCATCGCGCTATAAATTATTGTCCACGTGATCAACCTGGCCTCCTCATTTATCAACTCGATATATTCAATATTCCTTGACCCACAGAACCTGCATATACTTGAAGCCGGATAGGCCACTCTACCACAGTCCCTGCACTTACTGGCTTTAAGCCTGTATCTGTCAAGTCTTGTTCTCCAGGATGGAGGTATAGATATCTTCATCATTTTTCACCTTATCCTGTTAATCAGTCTCCTGTATTTAGCATATAGGGCATAATCTATCGATGTCTTCCTCACTATATAGTCATCCACGGTGGGTGCTAATTCCTGTTTCTCCGTGATCCTATCAGTTACAACGATACTGTAGGCGTCACTACCAGCACCACTGCCGAATGGTGCCAAGAGAATCCTCTGGCCCGGCTTAGCCTTATCAAGCACGCGGGAAAGCCCTATGAGGGCTGACGAATTATAGCTGTTACCTATGAACGGTGTGACTAATCCAGGTATTACTTTCTCCTTGGGTATTCCAAGCATTCTTGCAACCCTAAGCGGGAATGTACCGTTTGGCTGGTGGAAGATAGCGTAATCGAAGTCCTCTGGTTTAAGCCCGGTCTTCTCCATTAGTAGTTTCACGGCGCCCACTATATGTTTAAAGTATGCTGGCTCACCTGTGAATGCCTCACCATGAAGTGGGTAGCGCGAATGATCCCTACGCCAGAAATCAGGTGTATCGGTGACGAATGTGGCACTTGCCTCGAAGTATGCCGCTGACTCTTCCCTAGGCCCCGTTATAAGGGCTGTAGCAGCTGAGGAAGCTGTGAATTCTAACACGTCCCCTGGGTTTGCTTGTGCTGTATCACTACCTATTACTAGTGCATAATTTATCAAACCAGATGCCACAGCTCCAATACTTATCCTTAGCGCCTCACTTGCAGCTCTACACGCGAACTCCAGGTCTGTCGCCATGGTTTCAGGAGTTATACCTAGAGCCTCAGCTATAATCGTTGCCGAGGGTTTTACAGCATAGGGCTTACTCTCAGTCCCAAACCATACTGACCCAATTTTCCTCGGGTCTATTCTAGCACGTCTCAATGCGTTTACAGCGGCCTCCCAGCCCATTGTAATGGCATCTTCATCTATCCCTGCGACACTCTTCTCGGCGACATTTAATTCTTCTGGTTCCTTAGGATTAAATCCCCACGTCCTAACTATTTCGCTGAGGGGAAGTCTCCACCTAGGTATATATGAGCCCCAGCCAATTATCCCTACCCGTTCCTCAGGAATCATAAAGGCATCCCTCTACACTATTTTATTACCTCGATAAAAATCATTTTTTAGCGTATAGCCAGCACTTGACGTAGTGGCCTGGCTCAACCTCGACCAACGGGGGTTCCCTCTTCATACAGTATTCTCTCAACTCTGGTTTCTCATCAAGTGCAACACATCTTGGATGGAACCTGCATCCGGCTGGGATATTTATAGGTGAAGGGACTTCACCCTTAATAGGTATCTCCCTAATGGCAAGCCTTCTCGATGGTTCGGGCTCCGGTATGGCCTCTACAAGAGCCCTAGTGTAGGGATGTAATGGATTCTCAATGACCCTTCTAGCATCGCCTATTTCAACTATTTGTCCAAGATACATTACTGCGAGCCTATTGGATATATATCTTGCAACAGCTAGGTCATGGGTAATGAATAGGTATGTTAGCCCTAGTTTATTCTTAAGCTCCATCATTAACTGGAGTATCTCAGCCCTTATTGAGACATCAAGCATTGAGACAGGTTCATCAGCCACTACGAACTTGGGATTAAGTATTAGCGCCCTCGCTATTACTACACGCTGTCTTTGCCCACCAGACAACATATGCGGATATCTATCCATGTATTCATCTGGTGGCGTCAGTTTAACCGATTCAAGCGCTTTTGCCACTATATCGTATCTGTCCTCACGGCTCACGCCCACTCCATGGATTGCAAGGGGCTCTTCAAGGATCTCATATATGGTTCTACGTGGATTAAGACTTCCAAAGGGGTCCTGCCATATCATCTGGATATCTTTTCTGAGGGGACGTAACATGTGTTCATTGAGTGAGGCTAGGCTTATATGGCCGTATTCGCTGATGTTATTGATGCTTCCATAGGATCTCATTTCCTCGAGGATCTCCTTCGAGGGCAGATAACCTATCTCGCCTTCCGTGGGCTTATTAAGCCTCAATATGGTTTTGCCCGTGGTTGTTTTACCACAGCCCGACTCGCCAACTAATGCGAATACCTCTCCCTTGCTTATATCAAAGGATACTCCATCGACTGCTTTTACGTATAACTGGGGTCTTCCACGTAGTATGTCGAGAAAGCTCTTTCTTACCGGGAAGTATACCCTCAGGTTTTTCGCGAACAATATGGTGTTAGATGTTATCTTAGGCTCATATATTCTTTCCTCGCTCATCCCAATCACCCCTTAGCGTATAGCCAGCACTTGACGTAGTGGCCTGGCTCAACCTCGACCAACGGGGGTTTCTCACTGCATTTATTAAATGCCTTGGGGCATCTGGGCATAAACCTGCATCCGGGTGGTGGATTAGCTAGGTCAGGGGGAAACCCGGGTATCCAGGTTAGATCCCTTAATTCGCCGTGTAGCCTAGGTATGCTTCCAAGTAATCCAATCGTGTATGGGTGCATTGGCCTATTGTATATAACTTCGCTCGGGCCATACTCTATTATTTCACCGCCATACATTATAGCTATTTTATCGGCTATCTCAGCGATCAAGCTTAGGTCGTGGGATATAAGTATTATTGATAAGCCTAGCTCCTTCTTCAGCCTCTTCAATAAATTCATGATCTGTGCCTGAACTACTACATCGAGTGCCGTAGTAGGCTCATCAGCTATGACTATTGGTGGGTTAAGAGCGAGCGCCATTGCTATTACCACACGCTGCTTCATGCCTCCGCTTAGCTCATGAGGATAGCTCTTCAACCTCTTCGGATCTATGCCGACCATTTGAAGCATTTTAGCAGCTGTTTCAAGTGCCTCCTTCTTAGAGTAGCCCTGGTGAAGCATTAGTACCTCAGCTATTTGATCACCAACTGTGTAAACAGGGTTCAACGCATTCATTGCTCCCTGGAACACCATTGAAATACCTTTCCACCTAACCTCTCTCCTGAACTCCTCCTCGCTCATCTCTAAAACATTTTTTCCCTTGAAAATAATTTGCCCTCCAGTTATCTTACCTGGTGGAGGGACTAAACGTATCAATGAGTATGCAAGCGTGCTCTTACCGCAGCCGGACTCCCCAGCTATACCCAGGCTCTCCCCTTTATTCAATGTAAACGATACATCGTCAACGGCCCTCACCATACCTCTTGCTGTATAGAAATATGTTTTCAAGTTCCTTACATCAAGTATTGGCTCACTCAATAATTCAACACCCGCCTTTGGTCTATATTAGTGAATAATAGGGTAGGTTTAAATATTTTAGAGGGAGTATAACTGGGGTTAAAGGGGTTGCTGGAGGTTATTGGGAGGTTCCCGGGTAATAGGATAATATATAGGGTACCCGGGTCTATGCCGGCATATGGGTACATAGCCTTCGGAGTAATAGATAGGGGCACAAACGTGCTTCAGGCAAGACCGACGACTATATGCCCCCAGAATTGTGTTTTCTGTAGTGTCGATGCTGGGATACATTCACTTAACCGCTGGGCTGAATATATAGTGGACCCCGAACTTATAGTGAATGGTGTGAGAAAAGCCACTAGTGTGAAGGGTGAAGGGGTAGAAGTCCTACTAGACTCTATGGGGGATGTATTAACATATCCATGGCTCACCGAGCTAGTCAGCGAGTTGAAGAAGGTGCCAGGTGTCTCAAGTGTGGCCATTGAAACCCATGGATTACTCTTAAACAAGTATATCATAGATAAATTAGATGAGGCGGGTTTAGATAGAGTAAATCTTAGCATAGATGTAGTAGACAACGAGAAAGCTCATCTAATATATGGTACAAGATACTATGATGTCAGGAGAGTAATGGAACTTGCGGAATACATTGTCAGAGAGACAAATATAGACCTCCATGTAACACCGCTATGGTTACCAGGCTTAAATGATGAAGACGTAGTATCCATTATCAAATGGGCAATTAAAATAGGTGCTGGCAAACGCTGGCCACCTGTAACCATCCAGAAGTATATAAGGCATAAGAGGGGGAGAAAACCCAGGGGGGTAAGGGAAGTATCCTGGGATAGGTTCTGGAAATGGCTTAGCAAGGTAGAGGAGGAGACAGGTATAAGACTCCATTGGTCAATGAGTGAATGGGGCATGTATTACGCAAGAAGAATCCGGCCACCAGTGAGGAAGGGTGGGAAAATAATTGCCGAAGTAGCTGGTAGAGGCTTATTCAGAGGCGAGTATATAGGTGTAATTGGAGGCAAAGACTATCTTGTAACTATAATACCTAAAGGAAAAAACCTGAAGCCTACAGAAAAGGTTCTAGTAGAGATAGTGGAAGACCAGGATGGATTATTAATAGGGAGGATGCTTGATACTCTACCAAGCTAATTCAGGCCAGCTAAGAGGGGCTTTAAAAGAATACCTGTTTAGATCGTGACAAAACCTCTTCAACCAGGATGTAGATTAATCCTTACATATATGGCGGGAGGGGGATTAAAAAACAATGTAACTATAGAGTCCTTAAGCGTGGCTCAACTATTTTTTCAACTGCTAACCCGAGTAGCACGAATGTTAGTGATGTCAGAGAGAGTAATAGTCCGGGCGGCAGTATCCACCACCATGCAGCATATCCAACTGGTCCAGCCGCCCTCGCCTCGGCTAGCACAGCACCCCATGTAGGCCATCCATGCCTGAGTCCTAGTACACTCAGCCCGGCTTCCGTTAGTATCGCGCTTGGGACATTATATACTAGGGTTGCAACAGCATACATCATTACCTGGGGAAATATATGGTAGAATATTATACGCGTATTAGATGCACCCATAGCCTTGGCAGCCTCGATATATGGTTCCTCCTTTATGCTGAGCGTCATTGAGCGTACAACTATTGCTAGACCAGCCCAGCTGAATATTATCAGTATTGCAACATATAGCATTATTATGTAGAAGGATTTCTGTGTGCCGGGTGGAAGCACTTTCATTGCGGCTGTACCAATAATTATCATTAATGGGAGGAATGGTATGTTATTCAATATATCTATTATTCTCTGGATAACCTCATCAATCCATCCACCATAGTATCCACTTATAATACCAGCTATAACGCCTATGAGCGTTGAAGATACCGATGCTATTAATCCTATTAGTAAGGCTATTGGGAAACCATAGTATAGTAGCGTGGCTAAGTCAGCACCATTATTTATAGTGCCAAGTGTTCCCTTTACTGAGCCTTTCACAGCGAATTTCACACAGCTTATTAGCGACTGCGGGTTAGACGGATATGTTCTGACACCTGGATAAGTAATATTTACTTCGAACCTATATGCTCCCGTTAATATCTCGAACTCAGGGCTTATACCAATGAATGAAACAGTGACCTTTAGTGAGTCAAGATATTTGTCTATTCTGCTCTTCGCATCATTTATATTAGTTACAACTACCGAGGGGTAGTTTTCACTCATAGCTAACTTATATGCGTTATTTAGGAGCGTTGAAACGTTTTGAAGTGTCTCATAGAGATCACTGAATGTTATTTTATCCAGGTTGTTTATAAGGAATGTAACATTAGATATGGCGTTATTGATGAGCGGTAATATGTTGGCTGGATCGTTACTGATGGAGCCTTGGATGTTCTTTAGCAAGTTGTTTATTTCCTCAAGTACTGGTCTTTGTTCACTTCTCAACACGGTTACCCAGTTCTCCACGTTAACTGGTTTCTGGAAGATCGAGAGAGCTGTTGAAGGCTGCGATATCTTTGAAACTACTCTATCACGTAGCAACGAGCTTGATATTGCCTGTATCATGTAGTTTTCTCCGATTATATTGGGAGGTACTGTGATATTATATTTCACAAATATTTCCGATACAAGATCATCCATCTTTATTTTCTTCGGGTCTGTCTTGTAAATTGATGTAACATCAGCGTTAGTGTTATTTATAAATATGTTCTCCTGCCATAAAACACTTGTAATACCGTCCGGGCGCTCAACACTTATAGTTATTATCGGGGTAATGTTATCATAGGATTTTATACCGTAGACTGCGAAATAATAGTCCTGTGGAAATACTGGGTCGGTTAAAGTATATTCAAACCTATATGTTAATGTAAGTATGCCTGTTGATGGATCCCATTGAGGCGTGACATCGGGCTTCGATTTCTCCTCAACTATGCTTGGGGCTACTTTTGCACCAAAGTATTTCACCCATTCTGGTGGTACTATGACAGGGTTATCCTCCCAGAATGATGCGCTCTGCCATGAGTCCAGGAAGCCAGGAGGCATTGTTAATGCAGCTGACACAGAGACAGCTATTAGGATTGATAATAGTAATAATGCTATCTTACCTGTTGTCATACCCCATATTTCCTTTAGAACACCCTTTAAGGGATTCACTACTCTGAGAACTAATTTGTCTTTAAATGTCAACTCCCTTGTGGCCGCCATCGTGATCTCACCCTACCTCACACGAACCCTGGGATCTACTAATACGTATAATATTTCAAGTATAAACCTTGCTATCAAGTAGACTCCTACATATATTACGAATAATGCTACAATAGTTTCAGCATCGCCAGTTGTTATCGCTGCATAATATAGTGTTCCCATTCCAGGCCAGTCGAATACGGATTCGGTGATAATCATACCGCCAAGGGTACCGGCCAACGCTAGTATCACATTAGTCAATATTGGTGCTAGTGAGGGCCTCATCACGTATTTCCTTGTAATATCTCTCTCGGGCAACCCCTTTGCTTTCGCTACCATTACGTAGTCTTCCCTAACTATCCTTAAAACCATTGCCCTAATACCATATAGCCATCCACCAAGCGAGATAACCGTGAATACTGTAAGCGGCGGCGTTATATACCATAGTATAGTTACAAAGTTCTGAGCAGGGTTAGACCAGAAGTTGTTAAGCGGTGTGGTAACTCCTCTTAGACTCGTAGGGAACCATCCAAGCTGGTATCCGAACACCCTTATAAACAACATTGCAAGCCACCATAGTGGTATAGCACTAGTAAGAGCTGCGTAAGCCACCACTACCCTATCCAAGAAGGTACCGTGTCTATATGCTATTCTAGGACCAACCAGTAACGCTATTGCGATTACTATTAATTCGCCAACAGTGACAACTATTATTGTCCTAGGTAGAACTACCGATATTATGTAAGTGATGCTTGCAGGGGGCATAGTGGGAACAACCATTGCAACGAGATCCTCTTTTGTCTTACCGAAGTTAAATGTTAAAGCATTAAATGCGAGCTTCCACATTCTCACGTATGAAGGGACCGGATTACCATTTTCATCTATCAGCCCATACTGCTTCATATACTCTATGGTTCTGTTTTGACGATACTCTTGGATGTATGCTGGATCTACTTGGCCCTGACGTGCTTTCACCAATGCATCTACATCTGCCCTCACAAGTTCATTGATTACTGCCTGGTATATCTGGGTTGCATAACCTGATAGCTCCAGTATAGCAGCTATTATTATAATTATCGCAACATAGGAAACCAGTAAAACAACTCCACGCCTAGCTATATAGTAGCCGGCTCCCGGCATTCAACCACCATTAATCCTGATAAATCCCAGAGGCTTATAAATACATTACATACCAAACATATCTCACCAGTCATGTGGTTCTATGCCATTATATTATCTCTATTACTGAAGCCAGCTAGGAATCGGAAAAGCAATGCTAGGAGCGATACCAGGGGCCGTATTAATCAAAGCCGGCTATAAAAATTGAATAAGGGTGGAAGGGGGTGAAAAAACTAAGCCTTAGGTTTTCTTACCAGGGCTATGATTGATAAGACTATTGCAACCAGTGTTAACACTATGTTAACCACTATGTATGTCTGTAAGCTACTCACGGTGGCCTGTGTATCATTAAGTTTCTCGCTTAGAGCTGTAACATCCGATCTAATCTGCTGTATTTGTGAGGAAACCTGTGAAGTTATTGTCGAAGCCGTGGTCTGCGATAACCTATTCATGTTGTCCATTGCTGTGCCAATTAACGAGACGTACTGGTCTATCAATACCCCGGTAACACCGCTGATGGCGGTTGCCAACTGGTCTCTTAGTGATTCAAGATCCACGGCCCTCTCTTGTTTCAGCTGTGATAATATGATATTCACTTGTTCTAACGCTGACGCCTTTACATTAGCCAATACATCACTTATAGACTGCGTTGAGAGAGCCTCGGAGAGCGTTGCTGTATTCACGACCTGACGTGTTATCCCGGGTATGGCTACCTCCTCTGATAAACCAACGAGTATTACTGTGTATGTGCTTCCATATGCCAGTGTCTTAGTGAAGTTTGAGTCAAGTACAACCCTGAACGTATCTTCACTTACCTTTAATCCATCTCCACTAGTTATTATTATTCCTCTGGGATCCCTGATCATGTATTTCAGTGAGAATGGTGGGATACCGGATAGTTTCACAGTAATGTTAGCTGTTTGACCTGGCAGTATCTTACCCTGTATTGGAGACTCTATTGATACTGATACTATTGAAGTAGCGACTGGTTGTCCAAAATACCAGTCTCCCTTCTTAAACGGGTATGTTGGATCCCTGAACGCCGTGAGCTCTAATACCTGGTTCTGTGTATCTAACTTTGTCAGCATGAATGGACCATAGCTTATCCATGCAAGATTATAGGTGTTGATCCAGTTTAAGTCAGCGTCTATTCTAGCATTCCACTCGTTCATATTGAGTGTGCCCATAGCATACTTGTTCACCTTGTTTAACACAGCCTGGTTGTTCTTGTATGACTGCAGCGTTGCCTTTACTTTTGCAACGTGGTTAGGCCATACCAGGCTGAACCATTCATAATTCTTCTTCTGGTATAGTACGTAATTTGTTTCGTTCCTCCTGTCAAGAGCTAGCTCAAAGGTTACAGCGTGTATTTCAACCGGATTTACAGGGCTGAAGGAGGCCCATGATGCAATATAGTTTTCATCGAAGTGCCAGTAGTCAACGTACACAGTAACCCTCTTATTGTTGAAGTCGAACTCGAATCCTTTTATCGTGTTTGCCCAAGGCTTCGAAGATGAGGATATCCTGGTCTCTAGGCTACTGTATGTTGGGTCATACACAATGTCGAACATGTATGCCAGGAAACCTATTACATCGGCCCAGCTTATGGTTATCCCATTATGGAATTTAGCACCTATTAGCTTACTGAAGTCGAAGATCACCTTGCTTGTTGCTTGCGTACCATTGGGTACGGGTACCCATTGCTTCTTTGATGCATCCCATATCACAGCATTAGAAGACACATTCAACTTGCCTGAGGGCCCAGCTGTAACTACCACGTAAGGCGCCCTAAACGCCAGTGGCCCACCGTTGAATGGGTGATTCCATACCGAGGGATCGTAGGTGGCCCTCTCAAAGTCGACACTGTATACATCGGAGAATCCACCCCAGATATTCCATGCACTCGAGGATGTCCATACCCATAAGTGAGCCAGGTTTAATGTATTGCGCCCCTCGACATACATTTCACGCAGGTTCCATATGCCTCTTAAACCAGCACCAAGATCCAGCGTGATCCCTTTAACCTCGCTTCTCATAGGCCAGGTATCTAACCTGGTTACAACCCATATTCTAACAGAGTCCTGTATGCATAGCTCGGCTGCCTTCCTGTACAGCTCGTTCCTCTCCTCCTTGTTAGTGTAATTGGCCTGGTATATTCTCAAAGTGAGTTCATCAACTATATCATTCTTATAGTTCCAGTATCCTGCTTCACCCCACCCAGGCATGTAGCCATACCATGGGGCACAGAACTGTGAGATTGATCCATAATCATAGCGGTCTATACCGCCCTTACCCCATCCAGCAGTGTATATTTGCCATTGGAATTCAATTGGGTCGGTGCCATAGATTATGTCTATTGCCTGAGCGAATGGCATCTCCATCTCGTTGACCTCAAAGCCCAGCTTCTTGAGCTCCGATGAGAATGTGTAACCTATGTCTCTCCTCTCATCCTCCTGCCTAATAATGAATTTTATTGTTATGGGTTGACCCTCGTAAGTCCATTTTCCACCGATCTTCACAGCACCTACCTTGGTTAACACATTCGTGACTACTTGGTCGACATATGATGGGTTATAAGTGAACTCGTATTTGGCAATAATATCCGCTATTGTAGCATAATCTGGGTCATACTGACTCAGGAATGTGTACATGGGGACAGCGAATCCCTTCATTATCGTGCTAGCCACGGTGACCCTATCTATTAAGTAGTTCATGGCGAACCTGATCTCTTTAAATGCGAATGGGTTAACGCCTTTGCCGGGGTATGCTCCAACCTCTACAACTGTTTTATCTCCCTGAGTATACAGGTTAGTTATCGCGGCTGCCGGAATACCTAGCTTAGAGGCAGCCTCACTTATTGAAAGAGCTCCCTCCAAAGTGAAAACAGCCACTGGGGCAGGATTCAATGTTAACTCTATTAGGCCTGCTGGAGCCGAGTACAGAGTTACACCGGATACACCTTGTAACTGGGCAGCCTGTGCTGGCCTTAAGCTGTAGAGATATCCATCTATTTTACCACTGGATATGGCGTCTGGTACTTCCTCAATGGTTTTCCTCGTGACCACTATTTTATCTGACGCAGGGCCTGGCTGCGTAGCTTGGGCTGATGTTATTTGTGTGGGTATAACTAGTATTGAGACTAATACTATTGTTAATAATAGTAATGGAATATATTTACTCAATACTTCTCACCCATATAATTATTAAGGATTACATGAGTAGGTATATAAATCTTAGCCCGCTATAAACAAGTGGGCTTCGAGAGGGGTTTGACCGGGTTGTCCACGAGGTTATTGATGCTGATTGGTTTATCTATGCTGATCGCATCAATCTTGCTGTCGATGGCATCAATGCTAACCTATTACAATGTAATCCATTATTCAACAATATATAATTTAACCACCATAGAAATACCCCTTACATCAATCCTGGATAACACTGACCCAGGGAACCTGGTAAACATCACCTTAGCGGTTGAGAACATAGATACTCATATAGCAGAGATAACCATATTCAACAGGTTAATAGAGTATAGTGAATACGTTAAGCCAGGTGAAGTAGCGGTCTTCACACTGGATAATTTATTCTACAATATAATAGCCTCCGAGGATACCCAAGTATCAATCAATATGACGTGTATAAGGGAGGAGAAACCATTTCTATTACTCTCACTGCTCTCTCTAGTCACGTTCACCATAGGCACTGTTGTCTCAGTGTTCTATGTGTACTTGAAGACACTTGAGAAAATGAGGCCTCAACAAAAACCATTCATGCATCCATGGAGAGATATAAATTGAGCACCCGTATCCAGGTAAAAATAATCTGGTAGTCGACGATATCGGTTTAAAAACAGTTATCTTATAAACCCTTTTTACCGTTCTCAGACTTCAGGTCCTGGTATACTCTGTAAGCCAGTAATGCCAAGACCCCGCCCTCAACTATTGCGAAGACGCGATTACCGAGGACTAATGCGTAGATAAGGAGAAGGGCTGTGCCTATACCATTAAGGATGTGTAGCCAGAGCCAGTTACGGATTATAAACGATGTAAACACGAACAACATACCCAGGTATCCAATCAGCTCACTCATGCTCCCACCCCGGAAAATCAATACCAAGTAATGAACAGGGTTTTTAAACCTTCTACCAAGTGCATGTGGGAATAACATGGTTTAAGTAACAGTGCCTTGATGAGAGAATAAGGATGAGTAAGATTGATAATAATGAATCGAAGTTACAATATCTTGCCGCTGTATTCCTAAACCCTTGGTTAGAAACCAAGGGTTTAGGAATACAGCCTCTTTAGATTTTAGAAGATTAGGTAGAGATCGAGGGGAAAAGTAATTCACATAGAAGCAACTCTACTTGTTTGCTTACACCATTTACAACCGAAAGCCCCGCCGTTTATGGCTGGGATGAAGGTTTACAAGCTCTGTATTCTCTATCTTTTTTGGTGGTGAGTGTAGAAGTGGTGGGTATGAGGGGTTGTCCCGACTGCCCCGCAGGTGAAAGATGTAAACCGAATAGATGGAGGGAACCAATGAACCCCCTAAAGGGAACCCCAACCCTTTAGAGCGGGGAGGAGGTCAGGACATCTAAAATACCTTACAGTATAAGTCCTGACTCGATAGGTATTCCTCCATCAAGACGTGGATACCAGGTAACATCTCTGCCATCGGTAATAGATGCTCGTGGTGAACTCATTAATTATTGTATTGATGTCTTTTCCTATTTCTTCCTTGCTGAATTCAAGTGAGGGTGGCCTATTAGTCCCTTTCCTGGCTACCACTACTATGTAGGTTGGGTTTTCATTGAGCTCTAGAGTCTTAAGAAGTGGGAAAGCGATCCTGGTATCTCTACTCGTGATCTTCGTGGCCAATTCCTTACTCGGCTACTTCATCGCTATCATGCTTCTAAAGGATACCAGGAAAACATGTCCGCCACATGGAGAAAACAAGGTAGCTTTGAACCAATGATTTTATGCCTCTCGGTATGTTGTTTCTGCTTCCATATAGGTTCACTATTGAAGAATGCAATCGCATGCATAAACCTATTCCTTAATTCAAGATGTAGGGTGCCCGCGAACACCCCTAAGCCAAATGCAAGCCCAAGCAGGATACAGGGGGAACAAGGATGAAGTGATGAAACCAATTTAAATAAACCTATATGAGACCTGAACCCCAGTAAGCACCACCCACATCTTGAAGAAGACCGGTGGTTGTTATTATTCCTGTAGCTAATGGAACCTTAGAAAACACATTTATTTTCCCCGAGGAATTCATAGTTCTGGGCGAGTAATTATGACCCTACTCTGTGGTGAAATACATTATTTTAGGGTTCCAAAGCATCTCTGGAGAGATAGGCTCCTAAAGTTGAAGCGGGCTGGGGGAAACTGCGTATCCACTTATATACCGTGGAATTGGCATGACCCGCGGGAAAAAGTTGTGAATTTCACCGATGGAACGAGTCAGTGGCATGTAGCGAGCTACTATAGTAGAGATTTGGCTTCATTTCTCGAGTTGGCTGGAGAACTCGGTTTAAGAGTCATAGCGAGGCCCGGTCCCTACATATGTTCTGAATGGGATAGTGGCGGTCATCCAAACTGGATCTATACTAAAGCGATGAGGCTACGCTCGCTGGACCCCGGGTACTTTAAGCATGTGGTGGAATGGTATAATAGTGTCCTCAACATTCTCAAACCATACGTTGAGAGAGAGATTGTAATTGGTATCCAGGTTGAGAACGAGTATTTCTGGGGTAATGAGAAGTATATTGAGAAGCTAGCGGAGATCGTGGAGGAGAAGCTACCCGGTGTACTTGTGTTCACTAATGAAGACCCGTATTTAACGAGGATACCGAACACAATAGACCTATACCCTTCTCCCTGGGATATGAGGCAATTCGATGATAGGCTACGGAGCTACTTGTCATCGCAACCCGGGTTATTCAAGATGATCATGGAGCTCGAGGGAGGCTGGTTTAAGTCGTCTAGGTATGGATACTATCCAACAAATAGGCTGAGTATTCCACCTGAGTGGACGGAGATATTGTTGAAAACCGCTGTTGGGATGGGCCTTAATAATATAAATATATATATGTTTCACGGAGGATCGAATCCAGGCTACTACACCGCTAAGTACCTGGCTTCATCATATGATTTTGAAGCATGTATTAGAGAGTGGGGAGAGCTCTCGGAGAGATATTATAGAGTGAAGAGGGTGTTTACCTTCCTCAATGGGTTCCAGGAATTGGTGACTAGTTTAAAGCCAGGTGAAACCGTGAAAACCGCGTCTACTTGTAGTGAATTATTACAGCGTGTAGGTGATCACGGGAAAATAGCAGTACTGAGAAATACCGGTGACAACCTATGCTACCAGAGGCTTATAAACAGGGGCGAAATAATACCCATGTGGACGCCTATACGTGTGCCACCGCGGTACGCTAAAATAGTTCTACTAGACCTCGTCGTAGAAGGGACGCCTTTCAAACTCGTGTACACGAGTGGAGAGGCATTATTAATGAAAAGACTAGGAGACACCGTGGTCATGATTATTTACGGAGACCACGGTGAATACACTGAGACAGCTGTAGAAGTAGAGGGCGGAGTACTCGATGTAGATATACAGGGAGACGTGTTGATCCGTAGAGAGGGTGAGAGAGCATACCTGGTGGTTAACCATACACACGGTGAACACTTAGCCATTGTGAAGTCAACGAGGGGGCAAAACCTACTATTAATCTTCACATGTAGGTGTAGAGCTGAGAAAACATGGATTGTAGATGAAGACCTCGTACTCATATCCAACATCTATTACATAGGTGACTCAAGGATAGATGAGGGCAAGGTGGTAATTAACGCTGAACTCGACGAAGACAGCTGTGGAAGATTGCTAGTAGTTACTTCACGTGAAATAGAGGCGATCAGTCTTGAAGACCTAGACCTAGATTTAACAAGGCTCTCCAAGTATGTCTATGCCACACATATTCCATTAAGTATGTGTCGGAGCGGGAAAAACACCTACCACCCCTTAGAATACAGGCTTCTAGAAGACCCTGTATTCCACACGTTAACTAGTATTAATCCTTCGAGCCCGCTGGAAAAGAACGGCTTCTATGAAAACGGTATCTACGTGTACAGGCTAAGGCTTCACCTTGATAAGAAGCAACTAGGGGATCTATTAGACAAGCATCTCGCGCTGATCGGTTTCAGCGACTATGCTGTTGTATCCATCAATAACGAATATGCTGGATCAGGCTACCACTACATAGAGATGTCTGCAGACTCCCTTAGGGAAGGCGTGAACGAAGTAACAGTTATACTGGAGTCCACGGGTCACCCTAATGATGGCTTATTATATGTTCCAAACGGCATATATGGTGGAGTCTACCTTGGTAGAGTAGGCGAGATCAGGCTCTACAAGTGGAGAAAAACAGGGTTCGAGATACCATATGGGCCAGGCTTCGACCTCGCGGAATTCATCGCCAACCCGGAACCAGTGATTAAGGCCCTACAAGAACAGAGGAGTAGTACAGGGGAAACATACAGCGTCGACTCCCCAGGCCTTTATATAACAGAGTTCAAAGTAGATGATTTATCCAGGCACTATGTGTTGGATCCAGGCCTAGAATTCTACTACAACCATTACTATAGAATCCTCTTATTCGTGAACAAAGTATACGTCGGCCCCCTCATAGGCCCTATCGATATAACAAGGTATCTCAAACCCGGGGTAAACGAGGTAGCATTACTCGTTGAATGGGGCGTGGTAAACCCAGTCATAGGGGTCTACCAATACAAGGTGGATGGTGAATGGTTTATACAAGAAGGCCTCCATGGATTAATTGAGGAATGGTTTAGAAGAAGCCCACGCGGCGAGACAGCTGAACCCCCTATATTACTTGGGGATAAAGCAGGACGTGTTATATGGGTCAACACTGTGATTCCATATGAGAAGGAGCCAACGAGCTCCTCACCAGTGAAACTGGAAGTGGATTTCTGGGGATGTAGAATACTGGTGTTTGTAAACGGGGAATTCATAGGTAGGATTAGCGATGACTCTCCAGAAAGGGAGCTATACGTTCCAGAGACAGCTGTGAGAAGGGGTTTAAACAATATTACACTACTTGCTATAGTTACATCAAGGAGCTCTGGTATAAGGGGGCTGCGTCTGAAAGAAACATACGTGCATGAGAGAAAAGAAATTGTTTTTAAACTAGGCTTAACCTAGCCCTTCATTCCAAGCCTGTATGCTTCCCCAATATACTTCTGCGATAGCGTGAACAAGATTGCCATCGGTATAGCGTATAGCAGAGCGGCTGCAGCGAATTCACCCGGTCTCATCATCCCGGCTTGACCGGCAACCGCTTTAGAGTATATGTAACGTCCAAGAGTGTCGAGCCCCAGAATATTTGCTATAATGAACTCTCCCCACGCACTCATGAATGCAAATATTGTTATAATGATGAATGCTGCCTTGGATGCTGGGAGCACTACTCTGAATATTATGGTAAACCAGTCGGCCCCATCAATGAATGATGCTTCATCTAATTCCTTTGGCAATTGGTCGAAGTAGCTCTTAATAAGCCATGTCTGGAATGGCGTTAGGCCTGAGACGTAGACTAGTGGCAATACCCAGATCTGGATTATGTTTATACCATACGCAGTCAGTCTCAAGAAGAATATATACATTGCTAATACAGCTATGATTCCAAGCCCTCCCCCGGCCTGGCTTACGATGAGGTAGTAGTATAACAGCGTGTTTTTACCTTGAAACTCGAATCTCGAGAACGCGTACCCAGATGGTATGATGACGAGGATCGCTAGGATTACGGTGATTGATGCAACTATTAATGAGTTTCTTAACGCCGTATGGAACTCGGGGTCCTGAAGCGTCTTAATAAAGTTATCGAATGTGACCCCATAGCTTAGTAGTTGCTGGAAACTAGAGACTATTATCGTTGGCTTCCCTATCAGTGCCTGTGCCACTATGTATATTAGTGGATAAGCGATGGCGACGGCTATAAAGACCCCTATAATTGTAAGGGTTATTTTAAGTATAGTTAGAGAGACTGAAACCATACTACTTACCACCTTTCCCCATTAGTAGTTTAAGCCATAGAGTTACATAAACCAGTATTATTGCCAGGATAACAAGGTAGACTGAGGCAGCATATCCGTATTCCTGGTCAATTATGACCCTATAATATCCGAACACTATCAGCATCTCATTCATATACCCTGCTGTGCAACCGACAAACGGTGCACAAATGTATCCAGTGGGACCTGCACCATTAAGCGTCAGCGGTACAAGGAATGCCTGTAACGAGGCACCCGTCGTCGAGATCGATGCCACCAGCACGGGCTTCTTGATCAATGGAAATATCACTTTCCTTAGTCTTGTAAAGGCATTAGCACCATCAATATATGATGCCTCTATGACTTCTTTCGGTACTCCTCCAAGAGCACCTTGTGTTATAGTCATTATGAATGGGTAAGCAAGCCACGTCTCAAATAGGTTGTACACTAGGAATGCATCCCACTCCCTGTTATTCATGTTAAGCCCGAGTAATTGGCCTAGTTGACCATTAGGTATAAACAGGAACTTCCATGTGAGTGCTGAGAGTAGAAATGGCATTGCCCATGGAACAATAATGAGGGCTCTCATTATTCTCCTGCCTCTGAGGAGCTCCGAGGAATAAAATAAGGCGAGTAGAACGCCGAATCCAACCTTGAGCGGCACACTAGTAGCAACAAAGAGCATTGTCTTATATAGTGAGTTATAGAATCTCGGGTCATAGAATAGCTTCTTGAAGTTCTCCAACCCTATGAACTTCAACTGTAGTGAATCCAGTTCATTCTGGGCACTCGCTATGAATTCATTCATATATCCCTCGTAATCCGTCTCAAGACGCTTAAAGTAGTTTACCAGCTCAATGGTTATATTGTATCCGGTGACAACCTCATTATAGTAGGTCTTATTATCATATGCACCCGGGTTTTGAAGCCTTCCACTCAACGTACTTAATGCATCAAATTTCTCAAGCATTTCTTTAGAGATCGGTGATATACTTGTGGGGTAACCTAGCTCGGTGCAGTTGAAGTACATCTTGAACTCTTCTGACACCCTCATTAATGTCCTAACAGATCGATCTAACCCTCTTAAGTAGCTTAGAGGCGTATTCAAGAAGTCTCCACCGGCCTCGATATAGTTTTTTATCCCTGTCAAGTTGCCATATACATCCATTAGGCTACTTACTGTGGAATTCACTAGGCCGGAGGCTTTCTCCTTGTACTCCGGCTTGTCTCTAAGGTTAATAGCACACCGGGTCGCGTTCTCCCAGTTGCCTATGGCTTCTGGACTAGGCGATATATTCTTCTGAGTAGCATCTGTAAATGCTATTCCTATGGAGAATATCATTGGCCATGTATTAAAAAATAAATACAAGATCAATGCCGGCATTACCAAGATAAGCGCGATGCGTGTGGGAAAAAGGATTTTCCTCTTAGAGCTCATCCCATCCACCGGTCCTTAATCCCTAAACTATTATTTCTTTATCTTTGCAGATATATCGTTATAGGCGTCACTGAGTGCCTTATCCACCTGAGCGATCGCAGCTTGCACAGCATCATCTGGTGATTTACCAGAGCTTATAGCATCTGAATACGCCTTCCATATTGCTTGGAGATACGTATCGGCTCCCCAGACCTTCTGCATATTCGCGTCCTTCGGCATTGGAACACTTTTTCCTAGCTGTTCATAGAATCCTAGTACTATCTTGTAGAGCGGGTTTGCATTTATGTTTGTCCTCACATAATCAGCTACACTCGGCTTGACTGGGATGTATCCAAGCTCGTTGACAAGTGTTAGAATAGCTTTATCATCTAGGGCGATGTATAATGCAAACAATATACTAGCATATGTTCTCTCCTTACCTCCAGCCGTAGCCATAACCGAGACATATATTGTTCTAAATCCACTCCACGGCTTAGGTATTCTATCATTAATCGATGGTAGTGGAACAACAGTGAAGTTGTTGACACCTAATGTTTCAACAGCGTACTTGACATCCCATGGCCCAGATATATAGAATGGGGTCTTACCCTCGCCAAATAGTCTCCTCTGATAATCGTTGCCGAGGTCGGATACATCCATGTACCGTAGGATGTTGGCCACGAAGAACTTGAGGCCCTCGGCTGTCTCAGGCTTTAAGTAGCCTAGTTCCTTACTCACGTCATCATAGTAGAAACCACCGAACGCTGTGACCCAGGGATTAGTATGGTATTGGCCCGCGATCTGACCGGCTATCCCATATTTACCCTCGCTCGGCTTATAGAACTGCTCCATTAAGGTCTTTAACTCATTGAATGTTGTCGGCGGGTTTGGAACCAGCCCTGTATTCACATAGAGTGCTAATGCCTCACCAGCATATGGGAGGCCATACGTCTTACCCAGATACGTAACAGAGCTCATAGCTGATGGAAGTATGTTCTGAGATATATCGTCAACTGCATCATATCCTATATAATCTTCAAGCGGCACAAGGTACCCGGAATCAGCAAACCAACCAATCCAGTCATGGGCCCAGTTAAACACGTCGGGAGCCTGGCCAACAAGGCTTTCCCTTTGTGATGGTGGAAGCGATGCAGCAGCTATGACCGCGCTTTGAAGCTCACCCATTCCCCCATATCTCTTCTCTACGACATCTATTCCTGGATATTCTTGTTCAAAGGCCCCTATGACTTTAATGAATGAGTCTCTTTCCTCAGGGTTTAATGCATGCCCAAAGTATATCGTCACCTTGACATTACCTGTCTTGACATTCTCAACAAACTTAGCAAACTCCTCAGGTACCCTTATGGTGACATTACCAATTGTTATTGTAGAGCCCACCGGTGTAGTGGTTGTCGTAGTAGTTGTGGTAGTGGTGGTTGTCATAGTTGTTGTGGTGGACGTCTGGGTTGTTGTAGTAGTGGTTGTTGATGGTGGCTGGGCTGGTTGTTGAGTCAATAGGAGTACTCCACCGGCCACCGCTATGATTGCGATGATAACAATTATGATGGCCGAGGTTTTAGTTATAGCTGTTAACGTCATGAGGTATACCCCCTAATAATGCCTATAAGTAAACCAAGGTTATATATTTAATCTTTGTAAAAATCTATGGGTTGTATTTAGAATGCTAAATAAAGAATGTTGAAATACTTATGTAAAATCACTTCCTCTGTAGTCTTAACAAGAAATACCCTACTCCAATACCCAGTGCTAGTGACAGTAATGCTACACCGATCACAGTGTTTACCGTGTAACCGGGATACCCTGTTTGCGTCTCATATATACTCACGGTTTTCTCTGTGGTCGACAGCAGTGTGGTTGTAATGGTCGTAGTTATAGTCTGTGTCACAGTTTCTATTTGTTTTACCTCGGGTGGAATAATCGCTAAGGTGGATTTAGAGGGGTTGAAACCCATTAACCATGTATACTGTTGATCCGCGGTTAATCCATGTGGATATTCCTGGGAGTAAATTAATAAATCATACATCTTCGGCAATACATTCACGAGTAATGCTGACTGTATAAGTGGCTTAGATGATTCATTAGCGTAGGCCACGGGGTCTGAAAGCCATTCTCCACCTCCCGGTGCAAATGACCTTATACGATCAGGGTTTTCACCAGCCCAGCTTGCAACAGCTACAATTATCTTCCAAGACTTCAAGTTTTCCCAGTCCGAGAGCAGATTCAACGGTATCCTTACATCTACATAGTTATCACTCGTGTTTGATGATACCTTGAAGCCCTTGCCCTCCACGAGGACTGTTCCATTGGCATAGTGTAACGAGGATAACTCGCCATCTGGAAGAGGTCCCGAACCCCATCCAGGTGATATAAGTAACGCGTATTGCCATGCATAATCATCTCTGAGCTCTATATTAAGTCCAAAAGTATCCCTCCTATACACCTTGTTAGTCGTTAGCGGATTTGTTGTACGTATATATACTTGAATATACTGTAGGCTAAAGCCATTGGGCCCATTCCAGGGGTTCCCACCTAGGTTCTTAAAGTAGACTCTTACAACTAAGTCCTCGCTCTCCACCTCTAAACTAGCTCTCACAATATCGAATACTCCTGGAGCGTACACGGATGCTGTTGGATAGCCATATGTTCCCGGCCCCTTATCGTCTCCCTCGGGGTCTCCCACATCTATGTACAACCTCTCCAAGACTGTGATCCTGGCTACAACCATTATACTGGTGTTTTCCACGTATCCATTAAGGTAGTATGTGCCAGGTGACTCATATACCGGTATTTCACCCCATTTGATTGCAGCGTTTCTAATTGAGTCATCCGAGTAGACTACCAGAGTGTTCTCCAGTAGAACAGGTTTTGAACCAGCATAGGCTGTTACATTTAATGGTCCGGGATTATATAGCCCTACAGGCTTCACCTCGATGTACTCGGCCTCGTAGATCATTCTGAACACTCTCAGCGATGGTAGGGCCTTCCCATTAAAGTCAAATAAAGCTTGATTTTCCCATGGATTGCCCTCACCAGTCTTCCAGCCTGCACCCGGCACAGGGATCCAGGCTGCACCCCAGTAGAATACACCTAAGGCCTTATCCCCAGCTGATTCATACAGGGCCTCGATTATGTCTCTAATGAGGCTTGCCTGACCTTGTACGCTGGCCCTGTACCCGCCTTTAATCTCCTGATCCCTACTGCTAAATAAATTCGGGTATCCATCGGCATCTTCCAGCGTCCATGGGTATGCTATCTCGGCTAGTATGATCTCCTTGTTAAACCTGGAGGTTAGGGTTGAGGCTATCTGCTTCAGTTTTTCGAGGCTACCATGCCAGTATGTATAGTATGATAACGCTATGACATTATAGTCTACCCCATCATTGGCAAGCCTCTCGAAGAAGTTGACATAGTAGTCTAACTCTCTGTTACCAGATAGATGTATAACGACCTTGATTGAGGGATCTATGTCGCGGATAGCTTTTATAGCAGACTTTAACAGGGTCACGAATTGAGTCCAGTTCTCGACGCGCCCATCGGGCCATAGGAAACCATTGTTTATCTCGTTGCCAACTTGAACCATGTCTGGTAATGCATTATTGTTCTTCATGTATAATAGTGCGTCCCTAGTCCAATTATAAACTGTACTCACTAGTTCATTGAATGAAAGGTTAGCCCATGCCTTTGGCTTATATTGCTTTGAGGGATCCGCCCACCAGTCGCTATAGTGGAAATCAATGAGGAGCTTAAACCCCCTGCTTTTTACTTTAGAGGCGAACTGTGTCATCCTTTCAAGGTCACAGTTTCCACCACCATATGGAACACCATTTTCATCATATGGGTTATTCCAAACCCTCAGTCTAACAGCGTTGACGCCGTTATCAGCAATTATGTCAAGTATATCGCCTTCTCTCCCATCCTCATAATAATATTTTCCACCCAACCCCAGGATCCATGAAACCTCTGAGAGGTCTAGACCCCTGAGGAAATCCCTCGACAACCCCGGGACCGGGTTCACATGTATAGTGCTACTGCTCTGAGCATTTATTATTATCAGGGATAGCAGAGGAGCCAGTAATGAAGCAACTAGGATGAGGGGGCCGACAAGCCTTGGCAACCGATTCAATAATAGTCACCTTTACAAGGTATAATAGTTTGCCTGTTTATATAATTTTAAAAGGTATTTGAGCACTGTACTAATCATTTACCTATGTATTTACTATATCCTACAATGATAATAATATCAAGGGGGAAGTATAATGGCATAGAGCCCCGGTAAATGTACAGTCATATCGCAGATGGCTCCACTAGTCTAAATAGAACAATAGGGTTCGATCCGTGAATCTGCGGGCGAGTATTTGCTCCCAGTAATTACGTTTAAATATTATATTGAAGAGAGCTAGAGGTATACCCATGCGAGTGATAATATTACTGAGATTAACACGGGTATACCTCCGTACTTTAATAATTGCATAAGTGCCTGTTCTAGCCTGTATCTTCCGAAGATATTCTTAATTGTGGCCACTACTAATACTAGCACCAGGTATTTTAGTATCACCATTAGTATACCACCAAGTGTTGAATGCTGGAATGGCGCTGGACCTCCGAGTACTATGTATACTACTGTAAGGATCGACACCGTTAGATCCATGTCATGTAGTAGCGAAGCCAGCGCTAATAGGGGTCCCGAGAACTCTGTTTCAAAACCAGCTATTATCTCCTGCTCGGCCTCAGGAATATTGAATGGCGGATACATGGCTTTAGACTGTAGTGAGATCACTAGAGCTATCAGTGAGAGCAATAATATCAATGCCGCAACAGGGTTAAGCCATAAATCCATGACCCTATGTGAAGTCATGCTAACGGAGAGGACCAATGGATCCCTATATGTAGCTAGGAAGCAAGGTATGAATAACCCGGTGAAATATACCGGTTCGCTGATCGTTAGAATACTGAGCAACCTGGACACTCCTAGGCTTGTATATGGTCCAGGCATCGAGAGCGATGCAAGCACTATCATTAGAATCGGCATGACACTGGCCATGTAGAAGAATACCAGGTAATCTAGTGGACCCCGAATATTGAGGACTCCGATTGGTAGCAACACTATTGCACCGGTAATACAAGCTATGCCGATTAATAGGGTTAGCTCGGCTACTCTCTGCATGCTATACCTGGATCTAACCACCTCCTTAACTCTTAGAAGCTTCCAGAAATCCATGAATGGCTGGAGCACACCATAGGGTCCTATGTATGAGGGACCCATTCTCTTCTGATACCTGGCACTTATCTTTCTAACTAGGTACTGTGTGAACAGGGATAGTGTGAATATGAAAAGGAACCCGGGGAATACCAGTGTTGAGAACAGGAATAAGGCTACCTGGCTCACATCCATGCTACCACCCTGCAAGCATTAATATTAAAACAAGTATCGCGATTAACACGAGGAGCCCCAGCCATGAAGCTATGAAGTTGAACCAGTCGTGGAGGCTCCCTGTGTGAACACTCTCGGTCAACACCTTATACAGGTTTTTCGCGAATCTCTTCATGAATCCATAATATAGACTGCCCACACCAGGTGATAGGTTGCTTACAACATTTTCTCCTTCACCGGATAAGTAGAGCTCTGTTGTCCTCACCGACCTCGACTTTAATAGATAGTATAATGTAGCTGCTACAAGTAGTGTTAGCCCGCTTCCAGCTAGAATAATTAATGCTGTAATGGATGGATCCATTACTACCTCGATTATCAAGTCTACCCACCTCCTAAGATCCTTAGTATTTCATGATACGCTTTCAAAGAATAATCATATACCCCTACACGGGTTGTAATAGCCTCCGAAGCCTTCATGAATATGTTTTCCATGAATGGGAACAGGAGGCCCAGGATCACCAGTGTGATCGCCATGATAAAAATTATTACCTCAGCTGTTCCCGCATTGGTTTTCTCCCTTTCCCTGCCAATGCTGAATATAACCGAGTATATGGCCTTGAAGTACCCCGGTAGGGAGAGAGCTGATATCACTATTATCATTACGCCTCCAAGTATGAAGCCTGAATAGGTGTAGCCATAGTATATTAGTAGCTTAGAGTAGAAGCCTAAGAACGGCAGTAGCCCTGCGAGACTAAGGAACCCGGTTAACCATGCAAAGCTGGCGATCGGATAACTTCTACCAATTCCTCTTAATTCATCCAGGTCCCTGGAGCCAGCGGCATCGATGAATACCCCGCTTGCCATGAAGAGCATCGTCTTCGCTATACCATGTGAGATCATGTGGGCTATGGCGCCTGCCATGGCTATCTTTACAGCTTCCCCAACACCTGAGAGGAAGCCTATTGATAATCCTATATATATTATCCCAATATGACTAATGGTACTATATGCGAGCAGCCTCTTCACATCCTTCTGCATCATCATCATTAATGCCCCGATTAATCCGCTTAGAGAACCCAGGATAAATAATGTAGCCAGTACGATCGCCCTGAACTCAGCAAGGTAGCTACCAGAACCGAATATAGTGTAGAGGAACCTCATTACAGCATATACTCCCACGTTTACAAGAACACCGGATAAAGCTGCCGAGACAGGTGTAGGGGCTTCCGGATGTGCGTCAGGTAGCCAGAAGTGTGAGGGGAATAATGCTGACTTGTAAGTGAAGACCCATAGCGAGAAGGCTACAGCTATTAAGCCAGCGTATTTCACTGCCTCCCCTGCACCACTATATTGTCGTGCAATCAGTGATAATAATCCCATGTTCAACGAGCCATGGGTCACGTAAATTATTATTAATGCAGCAAAGTAAAGATTCGTGGCTACGGCACCGATTAACGCGTATTTCGCTGCTGCCTCAACAGCCTCAGCCCTATTCTTATGGTAGGCCACTAATCCGTAGGCAGATACGCTGAGAACCTCGAGCATTACGAAGAGGTTGAATGCATCGCCTGTGTAAACGCATCCAAGCATACCTATCTCTAACCCTGTGAGGAGTACATAGTACCATATAGGTTCATCAAGGTGGCGGCCATACCATGTAGAGTACACAACCACGGCAAGCATCGCTAATGCGATGTATGCACCAATCAACACGTTTAACTCATCTATCTCGTAGACTATACCGAAGTGTGGGGGCCATCCACCAAATGGGTATAGGATCACCTCTCCACTAGTATATACACTAATGAGGATTATTAGAGACGAAAAAACAGCTATCAGCGACCCCAATAAGGTTAGGATCCTCGGGGCATCCCTACTACCCGTGAGCTTCTCGAGTAAAGGTATGAGGAACGCTATGAGTGCAAGCAATGGGACTGTTAACCCAGCTAGTTTAAATGCTAGTTGATCCAGCATGATCTACACCTCTCACTCGAATATTTTACGGGAATACTTTTCGAAAACAAAAGATATCTCATTCCTGGCCCCGCTGGGTTCCACGGTTTTAGCATCAATCCAGTGAACATAGAATGCTTTCTCATCTTCTCTCACCTCTACAACAACCGTGCCCGGGGTATTGGTTATCGAGTTGGCTATGGCGGTTATAGCGTAGTCTGAGTCGACCTCGTATGGAACCTTGACTATAGCTGGGTTAACAGGGGTTCTTGGATGAAGTATCCTCTTTATTACATCTAGATGAGCCTTTGTCTCATCTATAGTGAAGTATCTTAACGCGTAGACGATTAACCAGATCCATCTAACTGGATTAATTACTTTACCAGGATTAGTCAGGGTTATATTTGCGAATAATGCCCCTACAATACCTGCCACTACGGCACCTGTTATTAAATCGTATGGCTGTATGCTCCCTGAGAACACTATATATGTAGTAAATGAAAGCATGAATACTACTACTGCCTTACCGAGCTTCTTCACTATGATCACCCTCTGAGCCTCCTTATCTCCCTCATGTCGAGAGTATGATAGTGTTTGTATAACTGGTAACCAAGAAATATAAGGAACAAAGTGACGGCAAGCCCTATCACCACAGCCGTCAGCACAAGTGCCTGTGGTAACGGGTCCACAGCACTATTAATGAACTCTGAAATAGCTCCAGGGGTAGGCGGCTTAATTAATACTGGTGGACGTGGGTTGATTCCGTTGATCCATCTCCTGTATCCAACGTATATTGCGAAGACATTGATCGTATCAGAGAATATGGTTAACGCGATCACCTTCTTAATATAATGGGGCTTAAAGAATAAGCCGTATATGGATAATACAAAGTTGAATATTAGTGAGAACAAGGTAAGTGAGAACAAGTAGTTTACAATAAACTCACTCATGCCTAACCCCCTCCTCAGACCCCGCCTCACTCATTGCTAGAAGCATGAATGCTATTGTAAACCCGGCTGTCACAGCTAAGAACTCGAATAGATTGAAAAACCATAGCGTCCCGCTTATTAATGCGCTATTCACCTCCCAGGGAAAGCTTAATCCTGCAAATGGTTTAGCCATGTTCTGGAATACATATGCGTTCTTACCGAGAATTAATCCAGCGAAGAATAACGCTACAGCTGTTAAACCTATGCCGGTTAAACCGATGCTCCTTAATATAAGCATTCTATCCTTGCTGACACCGTGCTCCACTAGGAACACTATGGAGAACACTACGATGGCAACCATGAATGCGACAGCCGCTGTGGCCCCACCCTGGAAGCCTCCACCAGGCGTTAAATGACCATGTAGCCCGATTGATGCTCCAACAGTTATAATCATCGGGAGTGTCAGCCTCGAAACAGTTTTAACTATCTTGGAGAGACCGAGCTCTCCACCAGTTGGCAACTTATATGATACACCCCTGGCTAACGCGATTCCCGCTATCAGTGCTAGGTAGAATACCGATGTCTCAAATAACGTATCCAGGCCACGGTAGTCCCACACTATTGCTGTAACAGCCTCCGGAGAATTCACAGTGTAGTTGGGTAGCTCCGGGTTATATGTTGTAGCCAAGTAGAATACTGGAAGACACCAGATACCCTGCAAGGGACACTTAAACCATTCACCAGGGACAAACCACTGCCATGATATGCTGGCTAAGAGGCTTAACCCTAGAAGCAGTGTTAGAATTATGGTTAGATGCAGAATACTCCTTCTCACTCTTTCTCACCCCTCTCGGTTTTACCAATCAATATGAGGAGTACACCAGGGATCAATCCAACCGAGACAGGTAGGTATACCAAGACTATGTCAGGAGCCATTAACAGGTAAAAGAGAATAGCGTAGAAAGTACTCTGGATAGCGCTATAGATCACTGCTTTCACGAGATCCTTCTCCATGATTGCAAAATACACGGCTATAGTCGATGCCACACTAGATATAGTCATTAATAAGTATACGGCTAGTTCCGCGCTTATCATTGCGTAGACACCTCCTTTTTCACACACATCCCACTATCTATTGCATCATAAATACAGGGCTCAACCAGTGCGGTCCTAGATCTATGCACGGCACGTGCCAGTGCATGAGAGCCGGCTGGGGCAAGTATGAGGATGGTGAAAGCTGTTACAAACCCGGCTCCAGCCATAAACCACCTGTATACACCCAGCTCAGGCATTACTATAGCTAGTATCGATGCACCTACAATCGGATACACGCCACCCCATATTGTTATAACTGTGGCTGCGTGAAGCCTGAGATAAAAATTCCTGAGTCTATGCATACCTATAGCACCTATGAGTGATGCAATGGCCCCTAGGCATAGTAGTGCTAATCCTACGTATTCGAGAATTATTTCCACGAGAGCCATACTTAACCACCTATCTCACTCTTTTTCTCAAGGTATTTAGCAATGTAGATGTCAAGCGCGTAAATCCATAGTGCTAATGGTATAGCTGTGACAACTAGTATGGCTTCTTTCAGGTAGATAGCCACTATAATCATCAATGTGACTACGGCATAAGTCATGGTATCAATGGCTAGTACTTGGTCCCCTATTGTGGGTCCCTTTACAGCCCTTATGAAGACGAGCATTATTGATATAGTGTATACGAGTATTATTACGGGTGCAACCATATCGATGATCATCCGGGACCACTCTTCTTAAGCGTGGAAAGACTTAGCTCAGATGAATTATGCATAGTGGTATCTGCAAGCCTGTACTCGTTTGTGGAGATATAAGCATTAAATGGGCACACGGTTATACAACGATAACAGTAAACACACTTACCATAGTCTATTAATGGATATATCTTCCTGGGATTGCTCTTCGGTACATCATACCCGCTGGGTATAGGCGTCATCTTTATTGCGTCAGCAGGGCACTCAATAGAACAGAGAGAGCAGCCAGTGCATTTACCTAGATCCGCGTAATGCCTCCCCCTGTAATCGGGCTCCACAGGGGTCGGTTCCTTGGGATACTGTATGGTAGCTGGCTTACTAGCCAGGTTCTTTAATACTAGATCGAGTATCTTCGGCTTCCCCATTTCCCACCACCCAGCTCCTTCAAGGAAACCTTGTACACGATATTCTTCTCCAAGTCCACAACAGTGACTCTCTCCATACATGAAATACATGGGTCGAGAGATGTAAGTATTACAGGAAGATCAGGTATTGTGTGGCCAATATACATGAAACCCGTGTTTATTATATTATTAAAACTGGGAGTCCTTATTTTAACCCTGTAGGGATTCATACCCTTACCATCACTCATGACATAGTATGTCAGCTCACCTCTTTGAGCCTCAACCCTTGTATACGCCTCTCCAGGCGGGAATTTCCTCGGCAGCTTCTTCTCATCCGGTACTGGATTACCGTCGCTGGGTAGTTTCTCCAGGATATACTCTACCATGTTTATGGCTTCAAGGACCTCATCCCATCTAACCATCATTCTAGCCCATGAATCCCCTTCATTCCTGGTTACAACGTCGAATGGAATCTCATTGTATGCATCATACCTGTCACTGGCCCTTGTATCTATCTTTACACCAGAAGCCCTTGCAACAGGGCCAAGTAACCCATGGCTTGTGACATCCACTGGTTTAAGCCTGCCTACATCGATTAGTCTCTTCAAGATTGTTTCGTCTTCCTCGAATACCTTCCTATAGTACTCAACCCTTGGCCTCAGCTCTGAGATAAGCTTTCTCAGTTTATCCCTCTTGACGTCATCTATGTCTCTTCTAACGCCGCCAACCATCATGTAGTCCGCCATAACTCTGGCACCTGTCACGATCTCCTTGGCCTTCATTACTTTTTCACGGTCTAGCATTATGTTCATGAATAGTGCTTCAAAGCCTATGTTTTCAGCCATCACAGCATTTATCAGCATATGGCTGTGTATACGCTCTAGCTCCATCGCCAGGACTCTTAGGTATCTGGCCCTATTATTAGGTGTTACATCTAATATTGCTTCAAGCGCCCTCACATAAGCATTTGCGTGTACCGCATTACATATACCACAGACTCTTCCAATAATAAATATGTCGCGGTAGAAGCTGTTTTTCTCGCAGAGCTTCTCGATACCCCTGTGATTATATCCCGTGTTAATATCTACCTTTACTATTTCCTCCCCATCCGCATAAGCCTTCAATAATACGGGCTCGTGGAGGGCGGGATGTTGGGGTCCTACAGGAATCTCTAGTGTGAATGGGACCTCGATTATCTTTGTTACAGCCATACGTCTACACCCCGCTATCTTTTCTCAGGGGATACCTATCCTGTTCAACTAAATCCTGCGGGATGAAGAAGCCGCGCTTTAAGAATGAATTACCCTTGAAAACCACTCCGAGAAGATCATATGTTTCGCACTCACCTGATAGAGCCCCCGGTAGTAAGTCTATTATGGAGTCTACCACAGGGTTATCGCGGGGTAGATAGGTTCTTATAACAATAGTTTCCTCCTCGGGGAGTAGTACAACATAGTAGTCCAGCCGTATCCTCCCCTCATCCTTCATATCGGTGCCGACTATTGTTGAGAGATAGAAGTTCTCCCTTCCCAGCCTCTCAATAAACTCTGTGAACACCTGTCTCACATGCTCTGATCTAATAGTGAAGAGCCTTCTATTTGGTTTAACAAAGCCTTTCTCAACCACATATTTATCCATGAAGCTAAGCTTTTCCTCCACAGCCATCACCGCTCTCGCCACTCTCAAGCTTCTTAAGGAGCTTCACAATACCATCTAGAATGGCCTCCGGGCGTGGAGGGCATCCCGGGATATACATTGAAACCGGGACAGCCTTATCAGCGCCGGCTAGGACAGGATATGACTTGGAAAACACACCGCCAGTACAGGCACAAGCCCCTACAGCGATAACGAATTTAGGACAGGGCATTTGATCATATAGCCTCTTAAGTCTCTCAGCTGCTTTCTTGGTTACAGCTCCAGTTACCACTAGTATATCTCCATGCCTTATGCTAGGCGCGAGCTTCACGCCGAATCTCTCTGGGTCGTATAATGGGGTGATTGCTGCTAAGACCTCTATATCACATCCATTACAGGCACCAGTGTTGAAGTGCACTAGCCATGGGCTATACCTGATTACCTTGTATTCTCTTCTAGTAGTTTTCCCCTCTACAACCTCATTATCCAAGGCGTAAGCACCCTCGCCATGGTTATAGGATTTATTAACTAGGATAAATAAATCAAGCGGTAGGTTTACCTAATTAAACCAGCTACGATCACCTGCCCGAAGGCTATTCCCTCATCATTAGGCGGTATATTTAATGGTAGTAAAGGCTTCAAGCCCTCTGAAGCAAGCCTATCACGTAGACCCCTGTAAATATACTCGTTTACAGATGCTCCACCAGAGACAACTATGTTGGAGACACTGGAGCCCTTAATAGATGCTGCTATGAGCTCCCCGTAATAGTAGCCAATGCTATATAGGAAGGATGCAGCTAGGTCACATGGTTTCATAGAGCTCCTTTCCTCAAGGATCCTGGATATAACGCCATATACATCCAGCCTCACCAGGTTGCCATCTACTTGGAACCTAACGTCCTCCAGTAGTCTTGGTACGCCATTGAATGCCATGGCTTCAAGCCTTATAGCTGGCTCCCCTTCAAAGCTCCTCTCAATGCCAGGGTCTATTATAGAGGCCACTATATCGATGAGACGCCCGGTGCTGGAAGCCGGGGTGTACCTGCCCCGCTTCACCATGTTGTATACCATGTGCCCCTCTAATATACGGTTGCCATCCCTTAGCCCTAGAACCCTGTCTATTTCCCCTATATCCCATCCTTTTTTAGCGAGGTATCCGTAGAGGAGCCTGAATGGTTTAACGGTGTCTCTATCACTGGTTAATGGGATGTAATCTATGGATGCGACCCTCCTATATACACCGGGTTTATCCATGTCGAACACTAATACCTCTCCACCCCATATCGTTGAATCGTCGCCCCATCCGACACCATCTATTGCCAGCCCGGCAACCACCCCGCTTAAACCTCTATCGACAGCTACGCCAAAGACGTGTGCATAGTGGTGTTGGATCTCGATTATCCCGGCACCATGCCTCCTGGAATACTCTATACCAAGCCTTCTAGAGTGGTATGAAGGGTGTTTATCAACAGCTATGAGAGCCTTCTCTGAGTCAACCCCGTAGTTTCTCACCAGGTATTCTATAGTGTTTACTAGATCGACCTGTGCATTATAGCTCTCAAGATCCCCAATATACTGTGTTAAAACAATCTTGTTTTCAAAGCCTATTCCACCAACATTGTTAAGATCTCCACCGAAAGCTATTACTTCACGCTGTAGTTCAACAGGTATCTTGATCCATGAGGGGGCATAACCCCTAGATCTTCTAAGTAAAACGTACTCGCCGCCTGTTTTACGTATAACACTGTCATCAACCCTATTCACGATATCACGGTCATGCACGAGGAAATAATCCACTATACTGGTCAACCTGTTTTTAGCGCATTCCTCATCACGGCACATGGGTTCCCCTGATACATTGCCGCTGGTCATTATAAGGAATTTATCCTTGGTGTTCATCAATAGTAGAAAGTGCAGGGGCGTGTAAGCTATGAAGACTCCTTCATGGCTTAAACCAGGTGAGACGAGCCTTGACACCGGTGAATCCTCGCGTTTAGGCAGAAGCAGTATTGGCGCCCTCGGCGACTCAAGTATCTCCCTATCCCTCTCATCCATGTAGACAAGTAGTTCTAGAATACTAGTGTCAAGCCCCATTACTGCAAACGGTTTCCTAGGCCTCTTTTTCCTAGTCCTTAATCTATGAACCACCTCGTCATCTGTAGCGAGCGATGCTATATGATACCCTCCTATGCCTTTAACAGCCACTATATACCCTTCATCAATTAATTGAGCCGCCTCTTTAATAGGGTCCCGTGTATTAATAGGGGTGAAATCATTATCGTAGAGAGCGAGCCTGGGGCCGTCCCTAGGGCAACTTATTCCCTGGGCATGATGTCTCCTTACATTCTCTGGGTCATTGTATTCCCTTAGGCATTCATCACAGAGCATGTACTTGGACATACTTGTATTCTCCCTATCATACGGCGACCTATGCATCATCGAGAACCTGGGACCGCACCAGGCGCACGAGTTAAAGGGATACATGTACCTCCTGTTCAAGGGGTCTAGTACTTCTTCGAGGCAGTGTCTGCATACAGCAAGATCGGGCGGTATATTCGACCTAAGAATCCTTGCTTCACTACTCTTTAGAATCGTGAACCCCGTGTAACCTACTGGGATCTCCTCCTCGAAAACAACATCATCGATCAATGCTGGAGGCGGCTTCTCGTATAACAAGGCAGCTAGAAATTCATACAAGTATTCTTCATTGCCCTCAATCCATACCTCGACCTCGCTCCCACCGACATTCCTCACATAACCGTTCAGCTTCATCTGCCTAACAACCCTATCTATGAATGGCCTGAAGCCAACTCCTTGGACTAGCCCTGTAACCACTATTCTTAACGCTTTCATCCAAGACCCCGGTTTCACAGTGTTCTAGATGCCACTGATCTCCGCAAGGAGCCTGAGTGTTTCCTCCGCCTCCTCTCTGCTGATCTTGCTTATGGCTACACCGGCGTGGACGATGACATAGTCGCCTACCTCTACTTTATCCAGCGCCGATATGACCTCGCGGATCACACCACCAATCCTCACCCTTAAAGTCTTCAGCTCATTATTATCCTCAATACCTATGACCTCACCTGGGACGCCTAAACACATAGTACTCCACCTAACATATCCTCGGTAAGTTATATGCTTGAGGGGGAATAATCGTTAAACCCCCAACCTCTGTTAAAGCAACTACCCGACCCCTCAACTCCCTTGATCTAGGCTCGACGACTTCCCCTATGATATATGGGTTCTCACCGTTTCTACGGAGGGCCTCAACTACTTTATCCGCTACCTCGCTTCTAACGCTTAACACTGCAACACCCTCCGATGCCAGTGTAAGAGGGTCTACCCCAAGCATCTCGAGGAACTCTGCCACCTCTTTTCTAACAGGTATCTTCCCCTTGTCAATAATTATTGTTAGGCCGCTGGAACGAGACCACTCATTCAGTATCGCGGCGAGCCCTCCTCTAGTGGGATCCCTAGCCGCGTTTATGTAGTCACGGTACTCCTCGATTACTGGTAAAACAGTTTTAACAAGAGGCTTTACATCGCTTTTAAGCCCGGGTGCATCGTTAAGCATGTCCAGCTGGGCAGCTAATATTGTCGAGCCGTGCTCCGCAATATAGTTTGTAACTATTATTTTATCGCCAGGCTTTATGGAATCAACCACGGGTGGTTTGCCAGAGACCCCTATGGCGAAGCCCGAGATAACTACTCCATCAACGCTTCCCCTTGGCATGACTTTGAAGTCCCCGCCAATCAATGCAACATTGTTTTCAACGAGCGTCTTAACCATCGAGTCCACTATGTCTTCCAATTCCCTTATGGCGAAGCCCTCTTCAACAACTATGTTATCCATGAATGCTACTGGTCGAGCCCCCATCATTACCAGGTCGTTTAATACTCCTGAAGCAACGAGCTCACCTATATTTCCGCCTGGAAAGAACAGTGGTTTCACAGTATATGCATCGCTAGCGAACACTATATATGACTCACCGATCCTAATGTATGAGCCGTCGTCGAGTACGTCTAGACCTGCTCCCCCTGGTGTGCTCCAGAGGTCTCTGGGTACACGTCCGCGTATCAGCTTCTCTATTATATTCCATGACTCGATTCCGCCAGCCCCGTGGAGGGTTGTAATTATTTTATCCTCCATTAATGAAAGCACCTCTAAGACTGCTATATGGGATGTTGAAACCTATATTTTTAAGTATCCTCGAATAAATCCTCTTCTTGAACGTATTCTTTCCCGGTTTTCAACGCTACATATGCCTTGCTTAACTCGTAGCCCAAGTAGAAATAGTGCTCGGGCTTTGAAGCGAGCTGTCTCCCAGTTATCTCTGAAAGTATAGCGTATGGATCATTCCCAATGATAGTGTAGTCGGGCTCTAATTCTCCGAGCCTGTAGTGCTCGACGATGATGTTTCCAGCATCATGATCCACATATATCTTAAAAACGCCTTTTGGATCGATCCCCGGGCTCCTTCTTTCCCTAGCATACAGGATTACACCACGCTGCCTGGTACCAATAGACTTCCTCCGCTTATCCTTCAGTAACAGAAGGTTTATGGATAAATCCTTTGGAGGCCTGGACTCGTTACGCGCTATAAGGCACATGTCGAGGGCTCTTCTAAGCTCCCTGGTGGAGCCACGCGTCTTCACACTAGCCTCAGTTGTCAAATAAGCTTCGACCCCGATTTCAACACCTATCGATGCCAGGATAGCGTTTACGCCAACGCTGTCAGCGTCTATTAGCTCGGTAACGTTTCCAACACCCATTAATAATGGAGTATGAGGGAACAACCGTCTTGCCGCCCTGTATCTCTCTAGGGAGGATGCAAGCCCGCTAAGCGGGGGGTCTAGGACAGGATCCACTATTATCTTTGAGAGCCCTTTCTCCACTGCCAGCTTATATGCCTCTACAAGGCTACCAAGCTTGTCTTCCTCGTGGATGCTGTGATCCGGTATCAAGACAACGCCTTTATCGCTAATGGATGATGCATTATCAAGCATCATTATCTTAGAGTAACTGAGACTCATCAACACATCTGCTCCGGCCTCAGCAGCTTTCAATAGTGCGTTGACATCCTCTACATCAACGCCAATGGGTCTTCCAAGCCTCTTCTTTACTTCTGCAACCACCTCTTCAATGATATCTACTGGTGCGTTATGGGGAAACCCGACTACAACTATATCGGCTCCATCGAGTAAAGCCTTCTCGGATTTCTTGATGATGTCGTCAAGCGTGTATGCATCATGTCCCATGTATACCTCGTGGATGATAATAGGATAAACGGGGTTCACGTAGATTTTATATCTATCCCCTATGGTGAAATAGTATTGTGTACTAGCCTTTTCTCTGAGACCCCTGAGCACCTCTTTATCTCTCTCAGCCCTATAGAGCCTTACCACATCATCTGCCGGCGTCCTGGGTGAGAGTTCAATACCATTGGAGATGGCTTTAATCATTAATGGGATGTCATACATGTACTTCACCCCCTTTACCACCGGTTTACCGATAAGTTCTGATACCCTCGTGAGGTCACCACTAGTGTATCCCGGAACTATAACCAGGTCCACGTTTCCAAGCACATCCATGTGCCTAGGCAGCTCCTTCTCGAGATAAGTATCACTCATCATGGCTGCTACAGGTATTGGTAATTCCACGACTACTAACTCGATCCCGGAAACATTGATCCCCGACGCTATTTTCCTAATAGCATCCCCTGCTAGCCTACCAGTCACCAATGCTATCCTCAATTAATTCACCTAGATGTATTCTAAGATCCTGTCAGGGTGATCTATTATCTCCACGCCCTCTATATCGTTAAGCCTCTTAATGATACCCACGTAGAATGGATGTGGTTTAACCACAACTTCTACATCGAAGTGGATAGCGTTATAGGGGCATATTTTTTGACATATGAAACACTTTGTACACCTTGCAGGGCTAACCCTAACCTTATGCCGAGGGTCAGGTCGTAGAGCCCCTGTTGGACAGTTCTCAGCTGCAATACACTTGTCACACATGGAGCATTTATCCCTATCTATTACAAGGGGCATCACGCTCTTAGACTCGTAGAGATCTACAGGCATGATTAAGACCGGAATATTATTCTTAACCGCATGCATTACCAGGTTGGATACCAGTGAGTCTGCTATCCCGTTAACTATTTTCGAGACAGTGTTCATGGAGGCTGGCGAGACAACCACCAAGTTATATACGCCCCTATATATTCTGCCAGTAGACGGATACCCGGCATCCTCCTCATCCTCGAAGACCACGCCGATAGGATAAGGGCCTTGAAGAATACCTGTTAATTGATCCAGATACCCATACATCGCTAGCACACTTCTACCGGCTCGCGAAACATATGCTGTGACACCTACGCCGCTATCCATGATCTTCGAAATAGCATTAATGCTCTCCTTCAAGAAGGCGCCGGCACCTGTTATGCCCCATGCAACATTCTTCTCCGGCATGAAGCAGCATCCTCAAAGCTCTTCAATATCCTCTATATACGCCAGGTTAAAGTCTAGTTCGGGAATGTATCTAAGCCTGGCTACAACTCTTACATTGTTGTATCTAACCACTATCCTGGCATCTATATGCCTCGTCTTCAGGGTGGTGTAGCTATATGGGTTCCCAGGGCTACTGCTTAGATCCCCTATCCTTATCTCTATCTTAGCATCCTCCTTGAAAGGCTGTGCCTTTACAGCGTTCTCGATGACTTTCCCTATTAACTCTATATCCTCCAGCCTCTTTACAGGTATACCTGTGAACTGGTGTACGATCATCCCTATAGCGATGCCTGCCTCGAATACTGCTCTATCCCTCGACGTGGTTTTACCTGAGAAATACTTTGCAGCTGGATCGCTAGTCAACTCCCTCCCCAATATATTTAAAGGAAACTCCTTTACCCGTTAAGTACTTGAGCATATATGAGGCTACTTCAAGCTTCGCTTTTTTCAACCTCTTATTAAACGGGACGATTTTACCTGGACATATAGAGGGCTCTCCATAGAGGTTGAAGCCTGCTAGATATATCTCTCTAATACCTATAGCGTAAGCTATGAAGGCCGCTCTATCACCATCGGTAAATCCCCCGAAGTTGTACACGTGTGGCCGCGGCTCCACCTGTGTAGAGCCGATTAACGGACCCCTGAACTCCCCGATAAACCTGTTTATCCTATGCATATTATCTCCGTGGGCATGTATCACGGTTATAGAGCCTTGATGCGAAGCCCTGGCTAGGTCATATATGTATCCATCTAGATCAGTGACAACAATATCCGGGTAGATACCATGTGATAGAAGGAGAGAGGTTGATCCATCAGCAGCTATAAGCAGTGCATCTCTAAGTACGTTGGTTTCAACAGCCTTCCTCAGGTCTCTCGCAAGGCTATGACTACATCCGAAAATAAGTGCACGATTTCTACCTTCATAGGCTTCCCTCAACTCATCGTACTCGATTATATTATCACGGTTTTCTAGAAGCCTACTTAATAAATCAGTTGATTCCTGATCCCTATCGAATGAAAGGTTCAGCCTGGACTTTATGTAATTATACAACGGTTTCCACCCGGAGGGATCTATTACCCAGCTCAATTAACCACCCTATTTAAGTCTTATTAATTATCTTAAAGCCAGCGATATCGGTTAACCTGGTTCTAACTATTGATTCAACAACGTACTCGTGTATGGTTTCATAGGATCTTACACTCACATATAATATTCCATCGGGCCCGCTGATTCCATGGTTAGCCACTAGCTCGGCTAGCTTAACTGCTGCAAGCCTGGCAATATCCTCTGTGAACAGCGGCTTCTCATATATCATCTTAACGAATTCGGCCTCCTCAATCCTCTTAAGGTAGTTACGTGGTGTGTAGACAACTGTATTAAGCTTCTCGAAGACCTCTATGGGCTCGATAAGGGTTTTACTGGACTTAATATATGCATTAATCCTTACCTTCTGCATGTGGGTGTAGGGTTCCCCATATATATGTCTAGAGACCGCTCCTGCACATGGACAGGTGGTTAACCCGTAAATGCCTCCACCAGTGTATTCACTCACGCTGCCTCCACGCTCATACCTCACGCCAGCGTATATAAAACCGTTGCTAGAGTACTCCGGTACACCTCCCCGATCCACCGTATGATAGAGCCTCCCCTTAACTGAAACCATGGCTCTCACAGCATACTCGTTTACCTCGAGTAGCCTTATGGCTAGCTGCCTCAGTAAATCCATTGTTAGCTCGGCACCTGGTTTCACAACCCCTGTATAAGCCTTGTATAAACGCGATAAATGAGCCCCCCTAAATGATGCCGGTAAGCTAACCGACACCTTGAATACCGGGATAACCATGTATTCCCTAATCTTCATAATGGGTCCACGAAGCCCTCTTAAGCCAACATTATCCACATCCAACTCGAATGGGGGTTTCTCACTGTGGACATCGGGGATCCCATCGTGGGCCACATCAACCACTTCCACTTACTTGACTACCCTTAACACTCTTGATGAAGTTTGATACCTCATTAACTAGTTCATCTATTCTCTTAGAACCCTCAAGTCTCTTGGATGCTTTAACCCCATTATTCTCCACATATAATAGTAGGGTTGTCGGTGATGCATGGATATCGTAGTATTCGAAGCTACCCTTAGCAATGCTCGAATCACACTCCCTTGTAAACCAGTCGCAAAGTATGACGACATAGTGCGAATTCTTGAATGCAGAGCCGAAGAGCTTGACGAAGGGATACCAGTATGCATCATAACCTCTGCAAGCAGGACACTTGGCGTTATCGAAGTATATTACGTATAATCCATCCTCCCACGGCTTAAAATAATCTCCCTCTATTTGTCTCAAGATCCATTTACCGCTTGAATGATTGAATACATATACTCCATGAGGTGACTCTGGCCCAATGGACTCGACCTCCAACCCCACCCGGCCCTCTATCTTTCTCTCGGGTTTTGAAAGAAGCTTCTTTAGTAGCTCTAAGATCTCTCGGTCATCACTCATTTATACCACCCTGTAAGCAGTGTCAGCACATTTAGATATTGTGAGGGCAAATTAAATAATTAATTTACCTCTGGCTTGTAATCCCAGCTGACCCATGGGTTATCATGGAATATAATTACTTAAAATATATGGCTCACATTATAAACTTTAAAAATCCCTATTTTAATTTATTAGTTTGGGTGGATAATATGACTGGATTAAAAGATCTCATATATACACCTTCATCAGCCAGGGGAGAGGCATTAAGCAAGGTGGAAAGCCACACACCCAGGATAGAGGCTCCTGACTCGGTGAAACCCGGTGAGGTATTCAAGGTAAAAGTTAGTGTTGGACCCCATCCTAACACCGTGGAACACTCTATTAGATGGATGGAATTATACTTTGAGGAAGAGGGCCGAGTATTCAACCCCATCCTAATAGGTAGATATGAGTTCACACCAGTATATAGCGAGCCTGTCGTGGAGGTATACTTGAAGATCCAGAAGCCGGGTAAACTAATCGCTGTTGAGTACTGTAACCTCCATGGATTATGGGAGAATTACAAGGAAATAAAGATATCAGGGTAAGATCCTTGGAGAAAAACCGGTTACTTCATGAAGTAGTTTTTTCCGCTCTCGAGGCATACAATAAAACCAGGTCTCCTGAGGCCACTGCCCGCCTTGTAAGTATTAGTGAAGAAGATGGAATAGTCGTGGTCGAGTTCGAGGGCTCGTTCTGCCTGACATGCGGTGTGAGGGATTGGGTAGAGGACTACGCATATATATTGAGATCTATGGGTTGCGAAGCTAGGTTGATCGAATACAGGGAGACCGGGGATAATGAGTTTAAAAGGCTAGGTATATTTAAGCTAGACTTGTGTAAGCAGGGTGATTAGACTTGCTTGATGAGATTGACACGTTTATAATAAGGGAGTTAATGGAAAACGCTAGAAAACCCTTTAGAGAAATCGCAATGAAGCTAAAGCTAAGTGATGTAGCAGTGATCAAAAGAGTTAGAAAACTGGAGGAAAGAGGTGTGATAAGGAAATATGCGTTAATAGTTAACCCGGCCATCCTGGGATATAATAAGATCAGCTTCACCGGTATAAATGTCAAACCAGATAAATTATTCGAGGTGGCATCGAAACTAAGGGAGAAGGAATATGTTAAATACATTGCATTGACGTCGGGAGACCACGAGCTACTTGCAGTAATATGGGCGAGAGATAGTGAGGAATTAAAGAAAATACATGATGAGATAAAGAATATAGAGGGCGTTATAAACATCTATCCAGCAATACTCACCGACATAATCAAGGCCGATGCATACGTTTAAATCCACCAAATCCACCAGTTACCTTACCTGCATGTTTCTCACTACATTCCATACCTAAAGCAACCAGTTGTCGAATCCTGGCCAGAACCATACCTACTTTATGGGATATCCCATAAAGTAGGATAATGCTGTCTTTGCTGTAAAGGAGTTAAAGGAGAAATATAGGTATGAGCTCTCCCAGGTTTCACCAATTGAGATACCTTTTATAGAGCAGGAACTCCTCAAGGAGGACTTCAGGGTGGATGACATATTAAAACTATGCGATCTCCACGTTGAGTTATTCAGAGAGGTATTAGCTAGTAGGGAGTTGAAGGATGTTCCGAGAGGCTATCCACTGGATCTATTAATCCGGGAAAACCAGGAAATACTGAAGTGGAGTGAGGCACTAGGATTATATGCATCACTCTTGTAACACTCCACCATCCAGCTATAGTGCAAGCACTAAAACCTAATAAACACTCCATTCCCGCCATAAAGGACAAGGACGAGGCTTTCAGTTGTAAAAGCCACGATAGGTGAGAAACACTTAATAAAGAATAAGGTATTTTAATTATTTCACCCTGATTTTATACTAGTGATCTATAATGGATCCCTACGAGTTATCCGTGAAGCTAACTAGAATGGTTGAGGAGATAGAGTCGTCAGTGGTAACCATAGCTACTCAAATATCTTATCCAATTCCATTCTTCTTCAGTCAGGAACAGGCTAGAAGCTATGGATCAGGCTTCATTGTTTCAGAGGGCCTGGTAGTAACTAATGCGCATGTGGTTAGAAATGCATCAGTTATCAAGATAATGTTTAGTGATGGATATATTAGTGAGGCTGAAATAGTAGCCATAGACCCAAGCAGGGACCTAGCTCTCCTAAGGACTGAGAAACATGGTGTACCAATAAGGCTAGGAGACTCTAACATGGTTAAGCCCGGTGAAATAGTATTAGCCATAGGGTCTCCACTAGGATTACCAGGTCCCAGTGTCACACTAGGAGTAATAAGCGCGGTTGGAAGAACTCTTTCAAGTGGTGAAGTAATACTAGAGGACCTCATTCAGACAGATGCCGCAATAAACCCAGGTAATAGCGGAGGGCCACTCGTGAACTTGAATGGAGAGGCTATCGGGGTAGCCACTGCAATAATACCTTATGCACAGGGAATCGGGTTCGCCATACCGGTGAACACGGTGAAGCGTTTCATAGAGATCATTAGAAAATATGGTAGACCGCTGAGAGCATGGATAGGGGTCTACGTAGCACCATTAAACCCAACCACTTCTTCGATATATAGGCTACCAGTAAAGGAAGGATTGTTAGTTGTAAGGGTTGTGCCAGGTATGCCAGCTTATAGAATGGGCATTAGGGAGGGAGATGTAATAGTAGCGGTTAATGGAAAACCAGTGAGGAAAACCAGTGAGTTAAAGGAGACTATAGAGGAGAGCATAGATAATGGCGTTATTCAGCTGGAGATAATTAGAGGAGGCAAGTTATTCAAGATAGAAGTCCCAATAGTTGTTGAGGAACTCGAGTAAGCCGTTTAGAAAGGGGGGTTCAGGGTCTGATATTAAGTTTATGTTGGCTGTGTTGTCCCTTCATCTGGCTTAGGGGTGTTGAGGGGTATTCTGAGACCCTGTATCCCGGGTTTCTTTGGAGGTGTCCTCAGCCCCTCACCTTATTATAATAAACTCTTCACAGCAGCAAACAACACCAACCAATACAAGCCCATATAAAAACCAAAACAACAGCCAAGGGCTCTAAGCAAAAGGATACTATGCTTTTCTAGTTTGTAGGTTTTTAAGGGTTTTGTAGGGCTGGTGAAACTTGTAATTCTGACTACATATAGGTACGTAGATAGTATTTATGAATGTATCGGGGAGTCCCTGAGACCACTAGCCCCGAGCAGTAATTCCGTATAGTGATTTACAACGTGAAGGAACTGGTGGAAAAAGCATACCTGAAGCCGTGGTGAACCAGCCCATGGAGACCTAGAAAGACCATAGGCTGGAAATGGTGTCTAAAAAGCAAATAACGGAGGGCCCTTCTCAGTTCTGGATAATTAAAACAATAAGTTGGTAAAGAGGAGGCATAGAACCACTATTAATGTCAGAATAAATGTGGTGGATGCAACTAATTCAGGCATCCATCCATACTTGCTTGCAATCAGGGTATTTAACACGGCGGGAGGCATCATTGAGACAACAATGGCCTGTGTAACAATACTCCAATCCACTCCAGGTATAAACAATACTATATATGTGACTAATGGTGCAATCATGAACCTATATATAGAGGTGAACGCTATGAACTTAATATTTCCCCGCAGTACATCCACTCTTAGCGGCAGCCTAGCTCCCAGGATCATTGTAGCTGTATAACTTAATGCGTAGGGTGCCCACCACAATGTGTTAATGATGATCTCAGCTAATCCCGGAGGGAACAGGTAGTGTCCAATCAACCCTATGATAAAGCCTAGCAGCGCCGGCATTTCAATGAGCCTTATCAGCGAGGCTTTACCCAGTGCGATGATGTCCGGTGCCACGACATTAAGGACTAGTGTTGCAAGACCATATATGGATGCAACATGTATGGAACCAAATAATGCAAGTGAAACCGGGAAACCGAGGAAGACTGCGTTGGGAAATATAGATGTGATAAGTAATGCATTATAATAGTCTTTACTTCCGTGCCTAACGATAAGTCTTAGGGATGTCATGGAGATAACTAGAAATATTATGAATGAAGCCATCAACCATAAATCATTCACCATGACACCTCTCTCGGTATAGGTCTTTGTGAATGCCAGGGGTATTAGTAAATAGTAGATGAAATCAACAAGCTTTTTCAATATTCTCTCGAAGAGCTCGTCTAATCCCAGGATCCGTTTGAAAACCACCTGTACAAGAATACCTATACCTATTAACAACATTAACATGGGGACCTCATTCAAGCCTGATACCCCTGATAGATCCCTAGTGCGTGTTATTTTTGATGTGAGCAAACAATATTAATGTTGGTTGCCCCCAAGGTATTCAACGATATATTCGTCACCACCAAAGAATACCAGTGGCTCGGAGAACCTGGCGAATACTTTTCCTTCTCTATTATATATGCTTACATAGGCTTCAAGCGGTTGTTCTTTCCACGGTACCTCCACCATGCATATATTCATTAAGGAGACACATGTCTTCTCTGATGATGTATCCTTTAATGGCAGCATCCTCACCACATAGCCGTCGGGTAACCCAGTAATGAATACATGCTCACCGATCGAGAAATAGTATCTATCATCCGGGATTACCTCTACTCTACCCCCTGGTTTCACCCATCCAAGCCTTACCTCGCTGTGTCTAGCCCTGTTATAGTAGAGCAGTATTATCCTTTTGAAACCCTTATTCAACCTTATCTCGGGACTACTATGTATCCGAGACTCCTGGCTGGACCATGTATCAATAAGTGTTTTATCGCCAACGGAGAATATAACACCGTTGTCTGAAACCACGTAGAACCTGTATACTCCGGGTACATCTATCTTAATAAAGCCTTTGAATTCGGCGATAAATTTTTCTGAGGTGATTTTCTCATGCAGCTTCTCAAACCATGTGAAATCTATACGTGGGCTGATCACCTCAGCTAAGGGGTGTAGTCCGTTAAGCCCCTTGGGTGGATTACCATTATCCCAGGCGTAAAATCGTGTCTTGACACCGTTGAGTAAGCCTGGCTTAGCCAGCCTTATTGTGACCAATGACACAGGGTACACCTTTAGAAGCATATCATGTAAATATCTATGTAAGTAATTTATTAAGGGTTTATTTACTATTTACATGGAAACACGGTAAAGGGATAAGTGATGGTTTTAGTTAACCCGAAACTCATCGAATCCATGTTATCTGGAAATCCCTTCCTTAAACAGGCATATACACTATTAGTAAATGATCCAGAGGTTCAGGCATTATGGAACATGGCTAATGTCATGGCTGTAAACCGCTTGAAATATAATGATCATGGATCGGTGCATGCACATATAGCCGCTGGTGCATCACTCTACATATACCAGTTACTTCTCTCCAAAGGAGTTCAGCCTTCCCTATTAAAGGATGGAGTCGTGGATAATATTGAATACACGTGGCTTATACCATTAATCGGATCGTTGCTTCATGATATAGGTAATAGCATCCATAGGGACATGCATGAAAGGATTGGGGCCCTACTGGCTATACCAATCATCGAGAGGGTTCTTGAGAAGTTGATCACGGATCAACTAACCAGGACTAAGTTAAGGCAGGAGATAGCGCATGCAATATATTGTACAAGCTATGACGTAGAATGCCTCACCTATGAGGCTGGATGCGTTAAAGTAGGTGATGGCGTTGATATGGCTGAGGGAAGGGCGAGGGTACCCTATAGGCTCGGAGGTATCTCCATACATAGTGTTTCAGCGCTTAGCATAAAATCCGTTGAAATACTTCCCTCAGAGAGATTCTCTGTAAGAATAAACGTGAATATGACGGAGCGAGCTGGGATATTCCAGGTGGATGAAATACTTATACCAAAGATATCGTCAACACCCTTGAAGAACCATGTGGAGGTCTACACTTTAATGGGGGGATCCGTGGTTAAATCATATACACCCTCTTGATCAATAATGATATATATGTCTTAGTCTGACCCCCCGCCCTGAAGGACGAGAGTTACCTCTTGGACAGTTCATTGGTTCCCACATCTATTCGGGTTTATATCTATAAAGATTTAAAAACCATCCAGAGGATATTATGTGCTCAATAGGTGAAAGGGATGTTATTTAACACGTAGTCTAAAAATCCCTGTGCATAAACTATTCTTAGATGAAGAAATAGCCATATATGCAAGAATAAAACCCCTCGACTCCTCGAGAATCCTTGTAAGAGATGCCACAGGCGAGAAAGAGGTACGAATCCTGGGTGAGAAGGCTAGGGATATTACTTCACTACCATGTGAGTCAACAGTATTAATAACCGGGGTGCTAACTGAGCAGGGATTGAAGGTGAAAGACTTCAAGGTTCTCCACAAACCATTAGAGCCCGCGAAAATATGCGTGGATAACGTACCCTTGGATCCGGCCGAGTATGTGAGAAACTACCCCATATATATTAGACGCCCTGAAATACTACGGGTTGTTAAAACATACTCTATAGTATTGAGGACCATGAGACGTATACTTGATAAGCACGGCTTCACGGAATTGTCAGCCCCAATAATAGGTTATGTAAGCGATCCAGGTCTGCGGGGAGCGGAAAAGGCCATCGTCAAAATATATGGTGAGACATATGAGGTACAAAGTAGTGTCATCATGTATAAACAATTATATGCATCACTACTCGGGAAGATATATTACGTAGCCAGGAACCTTAGAATAGAGCCACCTGAAAACATGTATACTGGGAGACACCTAGTCGAGTTCACTCAAGTGGATGTCGAAGCCTCTATAACCACAGCCAGCGATATGATGAGGCTGGCTGAGGAAACACTATATAAAACAGTGAGATATATGCTTAACCATTACAGCGAGCTCCTAACATACGATCAGGTAGATTTCCTAGAGAAGACTATTACAAAACCACCCTACCCTAGGATAGACTATGACTCAGCACTAGGGTTGTTGGAGAGAAAAGGGTATAGACTTGAACACGGTAAGGAAATAAGCTTCGAGGCCGAGGCAGTACTAGGAGATATGTATGGGACCCCAGTGTGGTTACACGGCTTCCCCACAGTAAGCAGGGGCTTCTATTATATGCCGGATCCCGAGAAACCGGGATATAATATAGACTACAACCTGATTCTACCAGGCCATGCAGGTGAAGTACTGGATGGTGGATGCAGGGAGTATAGGTATGAGAAACTAGTTGAAAGAATAAAGTATCATGGAGAACCACTTGAGAAATACAGGTGGTTCCTCGAGCTGGCTAAAGCGGGGGCAATACAACCCTCATGTGGATGGGGTATGGGTGTCGAGAGACTGGTGAAATACATCCACAGACTTCGACATGTAGCATACGCGTCTCCTCATCCAAGGATCCCGGGGATCATAGGTCCCTAGCTGGTTGAATCATTGTTTTTATAAGTGAAAGCCTCATCCTTTATAACGAGGGAGAATGTCAGCTATATTTAGGGCTATTGTTATGTCATTTAATAGGTGTCATGGATGTTTGACCCGGAGGAAATACGTAAGGATTTCCCCATCCTTAACAGAGAGGTCAACGGTAAGAAGTTGGTCTACTTCGATAACGCCGCGACAACTCAGAAGCCTATCCAGGTGATCAACGCTATCAGAGACTTCTACATGTATCACAACGCTAATGTGCACCGTGGATTCCACACTCTGAGCCAAGAGGCTAGCCAGATGTATGAGGAAGCACATGAGAAGATAGCCAAGTTCATTAACGCCTACTCGTGGAGAGAGATCATTTTCTGTAGTAATACTACCGAGGCATTGAACATAGTTGCCTATGGATGGGGACTATGGAATCTCAGGGAGGGCGATGAGATAATATTAACAGTTATGGATCACCATAGCAGTATGCTTCCATGGAGACTGATAGCAAAGCTCAAGAATGCCAAGGTGAAATATATCGATATAACCAATGATGGATACTTAAAGTATGAACTGCTAGAGGAATTTATCACCGAGAAAACACGCGTAGTAGCCTTCCCTATAGCAAGCAATGTCCTAGGAACGATAAATGATTCACGAAGGATAGCTAGGTTGGCCCATAGTGTTGGGGCAATAGTTGTTGCCGACGGAGCTCAAAGCGTCCCCCATCTCCCGACAAATATAAGGGAGCTTGAAATAGACTTCCTCGCTTTTAGCGGGCATAAAATGCTCGGTCCCACCGGGATAGGTGTCCTATGGGGTAGACAAGAGCTCCTCGAATCAATGCATCCATTTAAAGTCGGTGGAGATACAATCAAGGATGTCACATTGGATAATGTAGTATGGCATGACCTACCATGGAGGTTTGAAGCAGGTACACCTAATATAGCAGGGGGCATTGGATTAGGTGCTGCAGTAGACTACCTGTTGAAAATAGGTATGGAGAATGTGCGTGAACACGAGAAAGCATTAGTTGAATACACATTGAAGAGGCTTGGTGAGATCGAGGATGTGGAATATTATGGTCCACGCAATCCACGCGATAAGACTGGTGTAATAGCATTCAATATAAAGGGGTTAAACCACCACACAGTCGGCTCGGCACTCGACTTATTCGGTATAGCTGTGAGAACTGGAATGCATTGTGCACATCCATTACACTATAGGCTTGGATTAAAGGGTACTGTGAGGGCAAGCTACTATATATATAATACATTAGAAGAAGTGGACTACTTTATCGAGGCCCTGGAGAAAATAGTTTCTCTAAAAGAGTCGCTTAAATCAAAACCACCTACAGAAGTCTGCACTGGTACATAGCTAAAGAATTAGGATTACGAGGTAACGGTAATTAAAAAATAAATAATTTATTTTTATTCCTTAGAGTATTCATCAAGCCTACTTTGCTGGACCAAGGATTCTGGCAAACTTCTTGCCGGAATAGGGGCTGACAGCGAAGGCTATCTTTATCTTGCCCCTCTTGGTCTCCTTCACTACAACCTCATACTGGTCTGTCTCGAAGTACTTCTTCGCCTTTAGATCGAAGAACTTTAGCTTCTCGGGCATTCCCTTTCCCTCCATTCCTTCGTTTACTTTATTTAGTATGTTGCCATATTTAAACTTTATGTTTTGTAAAAACAGTTCCCACTGAACACGTTTATGTTTGATATAAAATATGATTAATAACTATTACTCAATCACTGTTTCCAATCGATATGAATGTATAAAGATTGTGATAAAAATATACCAGTTTTAAACTATTGTTTCAATTAAAAATATTGTGTTATAGTTTATGAATCAGTGATTAAATTTGTCTATTAAGAGTGTACAGAACCCCTTTTGTTTGTATATTGAAGGCTAAACCAGCGGCCATATTACATCAGGCTTCCCACATATCCCGGCACGATTATACAGATTCCAAGCCGCCTTCTCTGCCTCCTCTATTATCTCCTCCTCGTCTAACGTGAGTGTTTTCCTATCAAACATTACTAATCTCCCATCTATAATACTGTGTTTTACATCATGTCCCGAGGCAGCATAAACAATGTGTGAGACAGGGTTGTTTAATGGGTGTAAATGCGGGTTCCAGTAGTCAATCACTATTATATCCGCCCTTTTACCGATCTCTATGCTCCCAGTAATATTACCGATCATTAATGCCCGTGCACCATTTATAGTAGCCATCTCAAGGACCTGCTCAGCCCTTATCGCGTCAGCCCTCAGCGTTCTAAGGGGTTGAAGCAGTGCAGCATGCTTCATCTCCCTTACCAAGTCATACGTGTTATTACTTGGACCACCATCGGTCCCCAAGGCCACGTTAACCCCATTAGACAGCATATCCGAGACCCTGGCTGCCCCACTAGCCAGCTTCATATTGCTTGATGGATTATGGCTGACAGAAGTACCGGTTTCACCGAGAAGCCTTATCTCCTCATCGCTAACCCATACTACGTGCACCAGGACAGCGTTTGACCCTGTTAATCCTAGCCAGTGAGCGAATTCAACCGGTTTTTTACCAAATGTCTTAATGGTGTATTCAACGTCATCTCTTACTTCTGCGAGGTGCATTGTTATACCTGTCTTCAACTCCTTGGCTTTCTCAGAGATTTTTCTATAGAGTTCAAGGCTTACGGCTCCAGGGGTTCTTGGCCCAAACCATATCCATATCCTATTATCCCATCCATGATATTTGCTGTGTAGTCTCAGCGTGTCATTGAAACTAGTGTCCCCTGGCTCAACTAGTCCCTCGTGCAGGATGTTTTCCTCTAATGCATAACCTTTCAAATCCATTACATGTCTAGCAATAGCAGCCCTTATCCCTGAGCCGTGTAGGAATTCCACTATATTATCCACACCATAGCGTCCCACCAGCCCTGTCTCAAGGAAAGCCGTTGTCCCCGATTTAATCATTTCAAGGGTTACTAGTTTAGCTGATGCTAATGCCTCCTCAGGTCTATAGTTACCCTGAAGCGGCCAAACTCTATCCTTCAACCAGGGGATTAGAGGTAGGTAGTCTGCGCATGCCCTTAGCAGACCTTGGGCTAGGTGTACATGCGTGTTGATTAGCCCTGGCATCACTATGTCTCTCTCGGCATTGATTACTATATCTGAGTAATAACGGTAATCCTTGTCAAGCACCTCCCTTTTACCTACAGCTCTGACCTCTCCATCCTCTACTGCTACAGCACCGTCACGAATTATCCTTCTCGAGGAATCCATGGTTATTATCCAGCCGCCTCTAATATATATATCCGCCAAATAGCCCACCCACATAATTGGTTTATTTCATAAAAGTTAATAACCCTGCATAGTGAGAAATACATCAAAAAGGGCTAAAGGTGGTTGATTGCCATCCTACTTCGCGAGTTTTAACCCTGATGAAAGAGCCGAACTAATAAATACGGCGATGGGGCGTACGCCAGCAGACATCGTGGTAACCAATATAAACCTTGTATCCTCAACCACGGGCGAGATACTAGAGGATGCAAGCATAATAATTAAGGGGCGTAGAATAGCTAGGATCGGGGAGATCGCGGATGTCTCGAAATATATATCATCGAGGACCATCGTAATAGATGGAAGGAAAAGGTATGCTGTACCAGGCTTCATAGACCTCCACATACATATCGAATCAACCCTGCTGGATCCAATAGGTTTCTCCAAGATTGCTTTAAAGCATGGCACAACGACTGTGGTTGCCGATCCACATGAAATAGTCAACGTCCTCGGGTTGAAGGGGCTAGAGATATTCACCAAAGTATCCAGGGAGCTACCGCTGAAAATACTCTATGAGGTGCCAAGCTGTGTACCGGCTACAGATCCATCCTATATGCTTGAGACGCCCGGTAATATCGTGTCCTCTAGAGAAGTCAAGGAAGCATTAAACATGGATGGCATCATTGGCTTAGGAGAAGTCATGGACTTCATAAGTGTTGTAAACGCCAACCGGGAAGTATTATCTAAGATACAGGCTGCCAGCGAGAGGAGGATGGTTATCGATGGACACGCACCGCTCCTCAGTGATGAAAAACTAGATGCTTACATCGCGGCTGGAATATTGAGTGACCATGAATCAACCGGCAGCAGGGAGGCCTTAGAGAAGCTCAGACGTGGAATGTATATATTCATCAGGGAGGGGAGTGCATGGAGGGATCTAAAGGCCCTCCTTCCATTGATGAGGGATAGAGATTGTATGCTATGTAGCTTCGTAAGCGATGATATAAATGTCTTCGACTTATTCACGAAGGGTCATATGGATAGAATAATCAACCTAGCAATAGAGTATGGTGTCGATCCCGTTAAAGCGATCCAATACGCCACGATAAATCCAGCGTTGAGACTGCATCTAGAGGATCAGATAGGCTCGATAACCCCTGGGAGACTGGGTGACATAGTGATCACGGAGAGAATAGACCATATAAAACCTGTGACAACCATAGCGAATGGCTCTATAATATACTATGAGGGCGAATTAAAGAAGGTAATAAAGAAAGCCCAATACCCCGAGGAAGCATTAAACACCGTGAAGATAGGAGTGGATCCCTCCTCACTAAGCATCCCTCCACGCATAGAGGTAAGGAAGGGAAGCGTGTTGGCCAACGTAATAGAGGTTACACCAGGCTCAGCCCTCACCAAGTGGAGGATACTAGACGTAGAGGTTTCCGAGCACAAGGTACTCCCAGATCCAAGTAGAGATATAATGTATATAACAGTGATAGACAGGCATAAAGCCACCGGATCTCATAGCAGTGGGCTAATCAAGGGACTGGGCTTTAAGGCAGGGGCAATAGCACAGACAATAGCACATGACACGCATAATTTAATTGTAGCAGGCTGGAGCAAGGAGGACATGATGGTTGCCGTGGAGAGGGTTATGAGGCTTCAGGGTGGAATAGTCATTGTTGACGATGGTAAAATAGTATCTGAAATAGAGTTAAAGCTGGCTGGATTAATGAGTATAAAGGAACCGGATGAGGTATTCAGGGAATACCTTAACATGGTTAACACTTTGAGAACACGCTTCCAACTGGATTTCGAGTCTTTCTTTATGACTCTAGCACTTGTATCTCTGCCAGTAATCCCGGATCTACGTATAACTGATAAAGGCTTAGTTGATGTCATGAAGGGACGGCTAGTACCTCTCGTCGTAGAGGCCTCCAGGAGATAGTTTTAACCCGGGGATATATCTTTTTACCTTATTCATTCTTCATTTAAATCATCTGTTGGAATCCATCTTAGGCAGGATGTACTATTCTATTCCACGAGCTCTTAAAGCCTCTTCTACTTCCTGCAACCTAATTATCGTTAATTTTATCGCATCTATTATTATGACATAGTATTTGAATGGGTTGAAGCCGGGCTCCCATCCACGCGCTATCTTAGAGTCAGCCATTTGCCTCAGCTCCTCGAATATGTTGATGGTTAACGAGTACGCCATATCAAGCCTTATCTTCGATAGCAACCTAAGTAGATCCTCGCGCTTGCTTGTTGAGAAGATAAGCAGTATGGAGAGGATTAGGGAGAACCCATATATATAGAGATTCAAGTGATGCGTGGAGAGATTACCTGCTAGGTATGTTAATAATGCAACAGCCGAGATAGGGGGTATATACATTAAGAGAGCGGAGTAAACTAGTTTCAAAGCTCTTATACTAGCATAGAAGACCACATACATAATGGTGAATAATAAGATGATATAGGGATTATCTAGGACTATGATGGCTATGTTAACAATAAGGAGGATTAGCTTCAATAAGATGAACCACTTCCTATTGAGCCATGTATCCCTATCCTGCAGCATCACTGATTCATATAGTAGTGCCACATGAAATCCTCCTCGGAATTATGCCTGCCCCAAGTAATAGGTCATCGGTTAAATCCCCCCAGTCTCCCTTGAGCAGTCGTCTCCTGCCCCTGTCTATTAATAGAAAAGTATTTGGCTCTAGTGGATCGAGTAGTGAAACAATATGTGTTGTCATAACGATTACCTTACCGTTTTTAACTCCATACCTTATTAGCTCCGCGAGGATGAGATAGCCGTTATAATCTAGATCCGAGAAGGGCTCATCGAGCAACCATACTGGTTGATCTATTGAGAGAACGCTTGCAAGCGCAACCCTCCTAGCCTCTCCCCCGCTTAGTGTGAACGGGTTTCTATTCATTAACTCCATATCCACGAGCCTGTAGAGTATCTCACCATTTACCCGCGCCCCAGTCATCCTCGTGATGAATGATATCTCTCTTTCAACAGTAGCCTCTATGAAGCCGTGGAAAGGATTCTGCCACACATATCCTACAAGCCTTACTGCTTCCCGCCTACGTATGTCATGTATATTTACACTGTTTACCTCTACACTACCCTTCAAAGGCTTTATTATCCCAGCTATCGTCTTCAACAGCGTCGACTTACCACTTCCATTAGCACCGATCAATACGTGGAGCCCAGGGCCTAGAGTGAACTCTGCATCCTCTATTAACGGTTTACCCGGCGAATAACCTATTGATAAATCTACACCTCTCACCTCGTTCACTTAAAAAACACCCTGAGAGACCTATATACTAATCCACCTATGACGCCTATAATGACTAGCTCGCTTATGAAAATATAGAGTATAGTTAGCCCTGGAAGCCCATATATCACTGTTAACTCGTATCCCACTATCACAGCAATAGCTAGAGAGGCAAGTATCGAGGATACGGCAAGCTTTACATAAGTGTTCAGCCTGGTTCTCCCAACCAGGTAAACAATAGTTGAAGCGACTAGATTGGCCAGTGGTCCAAAGACCCAGTCCCATGGTATGAATGGACTCGCTAAATTTCCAAGCAACCCACCTATGGTTAAGCCAACAACCGCGTCTAAACCCATACCAACTATCAACGGCAATATTATCATTGCATCGCTCACCCTAAACTGTAGTTCACCATACGATATGTATCCAAGCATCAGGGTTACAGCAGTATAGACGGACGCTATAATTAACGACCTCGTTATGAACACGGGACTAATCCTCATGAAATCACCGTACCGGGTTTTCAAGGATTATATAAATAACTAACCATTGCTTTTTAAACCATGATTCTATCCCTGGTGCAACAAGGACAAGAACCTTCCCTGATTTCACAGCTCATAAATAACCTGGATTAATTGTTATTAGTGAATTCTTGAGTCATCAGGTGAAGAACTAATAATCCTATAGTATACCCCTATAGAACAATATGTTCTCCCAGACCCTTGTAACAGCTTTTTGTTCATCGACAATATTCTTCACTGCTATAAGCCCGTTTTCACCGTAAACCTGTAATATATCCCTAGTTGACAATGGAAGCCTGAGTATGTGATTATATATTACTTCTAAGAGCCCACTAATCTTAATACTCCTCAATGGAGGTAGATCCATGTTACACGTCGACACATCGAAGCCGTCCTCCTCTAGACGCCTCACGATATCATTTAATACTCGCCGGGATACGGGTTTGAGTTCCTCATTGAATGGGGGTCTCGAGAGGGTTTTGACACGTATCCTGTTAACACCAGTTTTCTTAATACAAGAGGATAGTTCTTGAAGCATCAGGGGATCCGGATATATCTCACTATTCCTCCTATATGCAAGCACCTCTATAATGAGTTTATCTTTCTCGGGAAATGATTGCAACAGGTTAATTAATCCTCCGAACCCATGAAGAGGATACTCACCGATACACCATGGAAAGGCCACTCCAACCTCATCCATTAATTCAGCTGTATTCGTCTCCACCATCCTGTGGAGTGCTAGCCCGCTGGAGTGTAATATTAACGACCCATCTATGCCACGACTACGCATATACTCCCTTAGAACCATTAATAATTCACTGAGGTTCTCAACTAGGAATGGATCGCCGAATCCCCATATCCTGATGCGTTTAACCTCTGCGAGTACATCACCATACTTCTCCAGCACTGATTTAAAGTGATCGATGTTGACTCTTACACCATAACCTTTCCCAACGACTTCTCTAATTGGTAAAGGACAGTACGGGCAGTTCAAAACACACTTGCCCGGGGGGAGAAGGGGATCTATGTTCACTATGTAGCCATAGCATTTACTCGGGTGTATACCGTAGAAGAATGATGTGAAAAACCTCATGAAGACTGAACCCTTACCTAGTATGGGTACTCTACAACCCTTACCTCTCTACCGGTTGTTCTCGACTTAAAGAATGGTAGTCCATTATACTTAATGTTCTCCAACACGTCGAGATCCCTGGTAAATAATAGCCTGATATCGTTTAAGCCCAGCACAGTCATAGCCAGCCTGTCTACACCTATACCCCATGCAACAGCCCTAACACCCGGTGCTCCAAGAATATTCATGACCTCAGGTCGGAAAACACCCCCGGGGAACACCTCAACCCATCCAAGCCTCGGGTGTTTAATATATCCTTCAACACTTGGCTCAGTAAAGGGGAAGTAACCTGGTTTAAACCAGACCTCCTTTATCCCTAAGGCTGCTGCAAGCTCCTTGAAGAAATATAGAAGGTGCTTGAAGTTAACATCCCTGCCCACGATCACCCCATCCAACTGGTGGAACTCCATACTGTGCTTAGCGTCAAGGTTCTCGGGTCTGAAGTTCCTATCTATCGTGAAAACCCTGTACTCACCCTCTCCCCTCTCATATATAGCTCTAGCAGAAACAGCCGTTGTCTGGCTCCTTAAGACTAGTCTTAGAGATCTTTCAGGACTCCACTTATACCTCCATCCTTCTTCATGTATCCTACCAGCCCTCTCAAGGAGCCAAGCAGGTATCTTAGCCCGTAGATCAGTCTTCAGGAAGAATGTATCATGTATCTCCCTAGCCGGGTGATCCTGTGCTTGAAATAGGACGTCGAAATTCCAGAACTCAGCCTCTACATGGGGTCCTTTAACCTCTTCGAAACCCATCGATGTTAGGATATCCCTTAGATCATCTATAAACTCCATAAAGGGGTGCTTTCTAGCCAAAGGTATGGCAGGAGGCTCTATTGAGAGATCGAATTCCTTTATAATGTATTGATCTAGTGTGGGGGTTAGGGCTGGTTTTACTATGGTTAATACCTCTTTTTCCCTTACCAATCCATTCCTATAGAGGTCTAAGAGCTCCGGCATCGGCAATACAGTGATACTCGTCCTATCCCTCAACTCTATTAGATGCCTCCTTCTAAGTAACTCTGTGTCGGAGGGCATCTCGCCCTTATCCCTGATCAACTCGAGTTTCCTCTTAACTTCCTCAGCACTTTTCATCAATTCAATACACTTTTCTTCCTCCCCCTTGGCAACTATGCCATTCAAGACCACCAGGCACTTCGACTTCAAATGGTACTGCAACCCTATCTTTACTATTTCCTCTGGTATACCTGTATGTTCTCTAATGCACTGAATAAACTCATTGAGCGGTTTATTAACACACTTACCGAGCACCCTATACACTTGTTCCTCTGGCATCCCCTTCTCCAGGTAGAAGTATGCCTCACTTGTTAAAACAGGTATTTTCACCGCCTGCTTAAGAATTCTAATTAACTTCCTTCCCTCTAGTTCAGCGAGATCCCTCATCAAATCTTCTGGCCTGCCTTCAATTAATTGAGCAAGAGTATTAATGTCTATGGCCTTCTTCTCCACTAATATAGATACTATTCTATACTGCCTAGGTGATAGAAACACCGGTCTACTCAAGCACTCCTCACCACCCATTGTGAACGTTTAATACACTCACCCTTAAGATGTCAGAGGGTTTAGGTCTGTTCGTCGTTATTTAATTACCTCTAAATATTTTTAATTGCTTTGCCTCGGTATGCTGTTTCTGCTTTCATATAGGTTTACTAGGGTTTACTATCAAAATTCTTTTATTGAAGAATGTAATCACATGTATGAATCTATTCCTGAAGCACTCTGCAAACCCAAGCAGTATACAGGGGGAACGAGGATGAAGGAATGAAACCAGCTTATATAAACCTATATAAGACCTAAACCCATCACTTCTCCCTATCGCTTCACCTCGTTTAAACTATGGTGTTTTGTGTATGTGGTAGGAAGTTCCGTTTGTCCCTACACCTTCATTTCGATTACTTTACATCCGTTCATGATCAGGTGTAGGGACTTCCGCCTCGCCCACAGGGCTTTGGGTACCCGTGTGGGCTCATGGGCGGCTGTCGAGCCCAACGGCACGGGGCTCCCATCTAGACTTAACCAACCCAGGCTTGGAGCATTGCTCCCACCGCCTAGGCAGGCTCTTAGCTACAACCCGTTATCAACAATGAAACAGCCCAGTTCATCAAAACGCTTACATGCTTCCCTGGGGAAGCAATCTCTCCGACATAGACAATATTACCAACATAAAAAGATACTGGCTTTGTAGTTAAACCTAGTAGCTTGAGACAAGTAGTCTTGTATACTCGTTTCTCGGGTTCTTGATTATAGAATCTATATCACCCTCCTCAATTATTTCGCCTCTATATAATACCACTGCTCTATCGGCTAGATACTGTGCAACACCGAGGTCGTGGGTAACAGTGAGGACGGCAAGTTCGAGCTTCCTATGTATTTCATTTATCAAGTTCACTATCTGGGCCTGCATTGATACATCTAGCGCTGAGGTTGGCTCATCCAGGATGAGTACTTCGGGATCGTGTATTATAGCCCTGGCTATAAGCACCCGTTGCCTCATTCCACCGCTCAATTCCATCGGATACATGTTGAGAACATTCTCAGGTAAGTTTACAAGTCTTAAGATGTCTTTAACCCGGGAACCCCGTTCACTTATACCAAGTGCCTCTAGGGGTTCCTCCAGTATTGTTCCAACCTTTACACTTGGATTCAATGCTTTATAGGGGTCTTGTGAAACATATCCTATCTGCCTTAATACTTTCACTCGCTCCCTCCATTTTAGACTATATATATCTTTCCCTATGACAAATACTCTCCCGTTGAAGGGCTTAAGTAGTCCCAGAATAACCCTTAGCAGGGTGGTTTTCCCCGAGCCGCTTTCACCTATGATTACAACTCTCTCTCCATCCTTTATCCTTAGATTAATGTTTCTCAACACCACCATCTTCTCTCGTGTTATGCTCTTAATGCCTTGTTTAATAACAACATATCCAGCTGTGACATCCTCCAGTCTAATGATATCACCTGGCACCATGATTCATGTACCTCCAGCATGAGACCTTCCTCTCCATTATATATAGCTCGGGAGGATGGATACCGCATTTCTCGAATGCAACAGGGCATCTCTCACGAAACACACACCACGATATCTCGCCTCCGACTTGGGGTGGTTCACCTGGAATACTCTTCAACGGCTTTTTCAACCCCAGGATTGGAACCGCGTCTACAAGCATTTGAGTATATGGGTGGAGAGGCTCGGTTAGAAGTAGGCTCCCTCTTCCCTCCTCAACTATTTTACCAGCATACATTACTGCTATGGTGTCACATATCCGTCCAGCTGAGACGAGATCATGTGTTATCAGTATTAGGGATAACCTCACAGTATCCCTCAGCTTCCTCATTAACCTAATCAATTGCAACCTGAGGTGAGCATCCAATGAGGAGGTTGGCTCATCAGCGACGATTATCCGCGCCCCTGTAGCCAGCGCTATACTTATCGCAGCCCTCTGCTGCATGCCTCCACTGAGCTCATGTGGGTAGTAATCGAGTACTTTATCGGGATCCAGTTCAACCATTGCGAGATATCTTCTGGCTGTCTCAACAGACTTCCTCTTATCATAGCCGTATACACTACTCAACACGTGGTAGAACTGTTCCTCTATGGTCTCATAAGGGTTCAAGCTTGTTCCGGGGTTCTGTGGTATATATGAGACAACCCTGCCTCGTATCCCGGTGTAATCCATTTTCTCGTTGTCGATCACCTTTTTATCATATATATAGAGCTTACCCCTTGTCACAGCATGTGAAGGTAAAATCCCGGCAATAGCGTTACCGATCGTTGATTTACCGCAACCGCTTTCCCCGACAATACAGTATATCTCGCTCTCACTCACCTGGAAGCTAACGCCTCTAACAGCCCAGTAAATCTTTTCCTCCTCATCCATATAACCTATCTTCAAGTCCACTGCTTTAACGGCTAGAACCACAGCCTCCACCTCCTCCTCATCCGTGGATCCAGTTCCTCTCTTAGGCTATCACCTATTAAGCTGAATCCGAGAGCAGTGATCAATAGAAAGATGCCGGGGAACATAGTTATCCATGGCGCGATAGTAATAACTGGGAGGCCTTCAAGCATTATAACCCCCCATTCGGGCGAGTTTAAGGGGACGCCCAGCCCTATGAAGTTTATGGAGGTGGCCTCTAAGAGGACACTCCCCATATCTGTCACAGCCTGTACTAGGACGGGTGGAATTGTGTTCCTTAATACATGCCTATAAATTATCTTTAAACTGTTCAGCCCACTGAGCCTTGCTAATACTACGTAATCCATTTCAACAATGCTTCTGGCATATATATAGGTAACCCTAGCATACCATGACCACCATGTTGTAATCAACCCGAGTATGACCACATATAAGCCGGGTCCTATTGCCAGTCTCAAAGCCAGGGCTATTATTATTGCTGGTACACTTACAAATAATTCAATAAGGTAGTTCAATACGTGTTCCACGACACCTTTAAAGTACGCTGCCGAAACCCCTATGATTATACCTATAGAGAGACTCGTGAGAACGACGATTAATATTTCAACCAATGCTGATCCGGCGCCAAAGAGCACTCTAGAAAATAAGTCTCTCCCCCTCGTATCGGTTCCAAATATATTGACTGGATTCGGCGGAAGCCTGGCCTTCGCTACAGCGTTCTCCGGTATATAGCCTAGGCCCTCCTCTGGGAACGGAGCTATTATTGGCGAGAGTAGAGCTAGAATGGTGATCACCAACACTATTGCTAAACCTGTTTTAAACCTCGTCTTCCTAAACTGTTTCCTGACAAGGTATGCTGCACCCCTAATATTTGCCTCAATACTGTTCATAGCCTCACCCTTGGATCTACGAGTGCCTGAATTATATCAGTTAGTGTGTTAACCACAAGGTAGAAGACAGCTACTACAGTGATTAAGCCTATTGCTAGCCTGAAATCAGAGTAGTTGAGTGCATCGTATAATAGATTTCCAAGCCCCTCCCTACCGAACACCGTGTATTCCACAACCATAGCATCAATAAGGCTGTATGCGAATGAAAGCCCACTTATCTGTATCACGCCTGGGATAGATGCCTTTAATGCATATCTCCATATGATTATATCCCTCCTAACCCCCCATGCAACAGGCACTCTTACGAAGTCCTCTAGGAGCGCCTCAGCCATGAGGGTTCTCGTTAACCTGATTAATACTCCAAGCGGGTATACAGCTACGGCGAGAGCTGGAGGCAGTAGTCGTAGTAGGACATCGATGAAGACGAGTAGGTTGCCCTGGATAAGGCTGTCAAGTAAGTAGAACCCAGTTATAGGGTGAAACCCCGTTGATAAAGCCAACCTTGTATTAATCCTACCGTATAATGAGATCCCTGACATCGAAAACACTAGGAAGAGCCCCGTTGCAACCCAGAAAGTAGGCGTGTTCGCTAAGATCGTGCCGACGGCCTGTATCAAGGAGTCGCTCCTACTACCCCTTCTCAACGCCGAGTAAATACCTAGGAAAATTCCCAGCGGTACAGCTATAACATACGCGATTACAAGTAGCTCCAGTGTCGATTGAAGCCTTGAGTAGATGAGCGGTAGCACTGGCTGCTTATAGGCGATGCTATCCCCTATATTACCGTTGAAAACGTTATACACGAATCTAGCGATCTGCAGGTATAATGGATCATTGAGTCCAAGTTCCTCCCTAGCTTTCTCAATAGCCATTGAGGCATACGGCCCCCTTGGGTTTCCAGCCCATTTAACAGCCGGATCTCCCGGTGAGAAAATGAGGATCAAGTATGAAAAAACAATTATCCCGAAAACTATTAGGATACACCAAAAAACCCTTTTCACAACATAGTTTATGCTCACGGGCAATTTACGCTTTCACCTTCACGTACTGGAAAAACACGACATACATGTAAAGCGGGTTCATGGCTTCCTCCGGTATCTCCAGTTTCCCACTATAGATAAACGGTTTAACCTCATCCCATAGATTTACGGCGATTGCTTCATTATATAGTTTAAGTTGTGCCTCCCTGTAAAGGTTGATCGCATCCGTGTAATTACTTCCCTCGCGTTCAAACGCCGTGTCAACCAGGTTATCGAACTCTGGATCCTCGTATCCAGCGAAGTTCCACTCCTTTGACTCACTATGGAACATTGTGTATAGGTAGTCGTATGGGGATGGTATGGTGGGCCACCAGTCAGCTATAATTATATGCGGTGTTGTCTCCGGGTGCTCCCAAATACCCTTAGCGATATCCTTTAACTGAGACCAGGGCTGTGGATTAAGCACCAGGTTTACACCTATCTCCCTAAGCCTTGACTGCAGATACTCAGCAAAGATCTTTAATTCCTCATAGTCCACCTGGTAAAGTATCTCAATGGTTACAGGGGTAGTGACCCCGGATTGATTGAGGTATCTTAATGCTTCCTCCATGTTATAGTCATATACTAGGTTATCTATATGCCCCGGAAAACTATGAGGTATTATACCGCTTCCCTTGAGAGCGTACCCTTTCATGGCTAGTTGCATGGCTTCATCCAGGTTTATCATGTAGAGTACTGCTTTCCTGAACTCTGTTATATTTGTTGGATACCTCTTCGTATTGAAGAACATTATGTAATTGTGATACGTAGTTAAATTGAATACCTTGAACCCCCTGTTTACAAGGTCCCCTATGTTGTCCCGGGGCACGCTTGAAGCGATATCTATTTCGCCGGCAATAAGTCCATTATACTGGGATTGGGGCTCCGTAAGTATCTTTATAATTATTTCATCTGGTGCATCAGGGTTGTTAACTATGCTCCACCCCCACCATTCGTCGAATTTCTTTAACCTGACCTCGGCGTCGGGACGATAGGATACAATCATATATGGTCCTGAGCCACCATCATTGCCATTGTTGAACCACTTCTCAAGGGCTTCATCCATGTAGGAGGATGCCGAGCTCTTTTCAAGGACGCTTGGAGAGAATATGTAGGCTGCGTAGCTTGCAGCCGCGATCATATCTAGTCTCTGGGGATAGCTAAGCTTGAATTTAACTGTGTACTCATCGAGCACCTGGACTTCCTCAACTGCGTCCCATATATATCCTAGACCCCTCCCCGTCTCCCTATATATATCCCGGGCTCTTTCAACACTTATCTTTACAGCCGTGGCATTGAATGGTGTTCCATCATGGAATTTTACACCCTGTCTTAAGTGGAAAACCCATTCAGTACCATCCTCATTACTGCTCCAGTTCACTGCGAGAGCAGGCTTGAACTCGTTTTTAAGGGGGTTATAGTAGAGCAGTGGCTCGTATACTGAGCCCAGGATAACCAAGCCTGTGTCATCCTCTATGCTTGGATCTATGCCTGATATCTTATCGTTGTACGCGTATACAACGATCCTCCTAGGTATAGATTCCCTTGGTGATAGCACTATATATAATAAGGCAGCTGCCACGACAATAACCAGGATTGCTATAACTAAGACTAATCTCCCACGCACTTCACACACCTTCTTAAAAACCTATATCAGCCAGGCGTTTTAAACAAAACCTCGTGAAAATTTATTACCTTAACCAGGTGAAAGTAGTATTAAAGGTGAGTCCAACCAATGCCGGCCCTAAGACACCTAGTAAGAGAGTTAAGCGGCAGAGATCTAATATCAACCCTTGACTGGAGCGATGAGGAATTAGAGATAACGCTTAGACTAGCTAAGGAGTTCAAAGAGATAGCACACTACTATGGTGTAGAGGCATTACCAAAGATCCTAGAGAGAAAGGTATTCTACATGTTATTCTTCGCACCATCAACGAGGACGAGGGCAGCCTTCGAGTCAGCCATGGTATTCCTAGGTGGACATGCAGCATTCATTGATGCAACAACGACACGCATGGCCTTCGGGAAGCAGGAGAAAGCCGGCGAAGCCGTTAAAGATGTCGCAGCTATGTACGATGTCTATGGCCATGGATTAGGGATTAGAATCCTGGATAAAGCCATAGATTACCTATATGGAGTTGGTAACGCGTATATAAGGGAGATGGCTGACGCAGCAAATATACCAGTAATAAACATGGCTGACGACAAGTTCCATCCAACACAGGGGTTAGCCGACATATTCACCTTCAGGGAGAGATTCGGAAACGCGGAAGGCAAAAAGTATGTCATAATGTGGGCATACAGCCCTGAGATAAGAGGGTGGTGCAGCGTCCAGGAGGACATGATACTGTTCCCACGCTTCGGAGTAGATGTAGTAGTGGCTAGACCACCAGGTTTCGACCTAGACCCAGAGCTGGTTGAAAAGGCTAAGCAGCTGGCAAGAGAACATGGTAGCACAATAGAGTTCACTGATAACCTTGAGGAGGCTGTCAGGGGTGCGCATGCGGTGTTCCCGAGGAACTGGGCTTCCCCACAACTAGTCAAGCTCGGATACAGTAAATTCAAGGATGAGGAATTAAAGATATATGAGAAGTATAAGAACTGGAAGGTGACACGTAGCCTAATGGACTTGATGGATAAGCATGGCGTATTAATGCACGTCCTCCCAATATTCAGGGGATATGAGGCAGATGACGAGGTAATAGACAACCCAAGGAAATCAGTCATATATGAACAAGCAGAGAACGGTTTATGGACGAAGATGGCTGTATTAGCATTAACGATGTACGGTGTTAAATAGCTCCCTGTAGTTTTGGTTAAAGGCTCTCTTTTTCCTATCCTCCCTACTCTTCTAAAATACTCTACTTCATGTATTCATCGAGATCTACTTCCTTACCATCCTTAACAAACTTTATCCTTATATCCGGGCGTATATTCAGTCCTAGAGCCTTTATAATACTATACGCGGTTAAACCATCCAGCTCCTTTAAAACCCCGTCCTTCAATAACTTATATAGCTCTCCAACGAGTACCTGGTAAATATCGGGGTAGAGTGCTTTAAGCTTATTCATGAGCTCCCTCGCTTTTTCATCCGTTAATTTACTCCACACCACATCCTCGGGTTTTTCAACCCGTGTTTTATCCACCTCACTGCTCTTCCTAGTGATTGCTGAAACATACTTCTTGTAGAGCTTCAGCCTTAATGAATCAGGTAGCTCATCGCTCATATAGTTCACCTCATTAATAATATTATAAATTATTACAACTTATAACCCGATAGGTGGTTGAATTGAAGTGCTATACCACTGCAAACGAGGGGTTAAAGAGTAAAGGTGTTGAAGTAGTAGTGGACTGTGTTATAGAGGAGGCAGCGGTTATCAATGATATAAGCGATGTAAGAGGTATTATTGAAAAACACCTAGAAGCCGTGTTCAAGGATGCTGGGAAGGGAATCCTAGTCTTCGACTCGAATGAATCCATTGGATCCACACATATGTTGTACAGGTTTAAATACAGAGCGTTAGATACAAGTGGTGAGTACATAAGTGTACGTATAGTAGTGAGAAACAATAGGGCTTCACGCATATTATTCACTATACCAAGAGGCTACGTTCACCTGGTTAGATTCGAGAATATGTATAATCCCCTCAGGGAGCTCCATACCAACAATGAGGAGGGGCCCGGAGCCCCTGGGCAAACATATATACCTAACATGATTGTATACAATATACTCGGAGTACCATCAATAGATGTGGCCAGATGGCGTTTAGAAGTAGTTGGGAGCGTTGAAAAACCGGTGAGCCTGTCACTGAAAGACCTCTATGAACTAGGGGTGGAAACGCTTAGGGTGAATTTCCACTGTGTAACAGGCTGGAGCGTGGGAGGCCTCGAGTTCACGGGAGTCAGGCTCTCAAGGATTATGGAGATAGCGGCTCCACGTCACAATGTGAAATGGATGTTCACGGAGAGCCTCGACGGGTACACAACAATAGTCCCGTATAGTGACGGGGTTAAAGGAATAGTAGCGTTGGAAATGAATGGTAAACCACTCGATATCCTGCATGGATACCCAGCCAGGCTAATAATACCACATCTATACGGCTGGAAGAGCGCTAAATGGGTTTCAAGGATAATCCTTAGCGAGGAGTACAGGGATGGATACTGGGAAGCACTTGGGTATCATCCACGGGGAAGGGTTGATCTAGAGGAGAGGTTTAAACGGTACTAGGTTTTAGAAAAGCATCACCCTGGATAATATTCTTCAACAGGAATAAAGCTATCGAGGATACTGTGAGATCGGCTATGGCACCTGGATTTACTTTAAGCCTGTATAATTCCTCATCGAGAAGCATGACAGGTTTCACCCACTCGCTACTATTATCCTTGAGAACCATTAAGAGAACATCCTCCGCCCTCTTTTTCACATATTCTACCATTCCAGCCCCATGCTTTAACAACACTATTGTATCATTGTTTTCCATGAGGATGTACAGGTATGTCTCAACAACGCTTCTATTCCAGTCACCATGCAGGTTGAATCGCTCTCTAAGAAATCTCTCCGAAGCGATGGAGCGTTTATATCCGTTAACCAGCTCATCGGCCACCACATCTATTCTAGAACTATACTTTAAGACGTCTATTAGCCGAGTATTTTTCTCAGCTAGTTTCCTAGCGTAATGCGGATCCCATATGTTTACATATTCCCCCGTGTCATCGCTTGGCTTAAGATAGCTTGGTGAGGCCGTTCTCACGGCTCTATAGTAATATATAGTGTCCCACACACCAGCCCCGTTAAGCGCCTCCATGGCCCCCTCTATCACACACTCTAATCCAGGGATCCCCTTTGCAATACAGCGTCCTAGACCAAGACTGAGGGGGATTAAGAGCGTACTGGAGCCAAGGCATGTATTGGATGAAGGGGTTTTCCTCATGGAGTCAGAGACTAATCCATAGATCAGATCACCAAGCACTATGCTACGCCATCCATTCAAGCCTCGTTTAATACCCCTCCTGAAATAACTGTAGGCCATAACCCCTGTAGCCAGGAACGCCTCGTACCTTAGATCAGGTCTATCCCTAAGCCTATGTACGTTGCCTGGCTTAGGCCATGCAGAAGCTTCAAGTATTAAGGATAGTGAGAGAGCCCTTGAAAAATCCTCTAGGATTGAGGCTTGCAAATACTTTCCCCTTTCCCACTCCAAGGCTTCCCAATCTTTCAACCCTGTTTAAATACATCATTTCCTCTCCGCAAGAACTCTGTCAAGCATTAATAAGGCCCCTATATTGTCACCTATCATTTTAACTTTCCCCAGGAGCTCTAATGCGTTCTTCTCCTCTTCAACCTGCTCGTTAATGAACCACTCCAGGAATACCTCACATGCTTTATCACCGTGTCTCCTGGCTAGATCCATCAATCTCCATATCCTCTCAGTATTCTCCCGCTCAGCATTATAGAAATCGCTTGCCAACTCCACTATATCCCTCCACTCACGCCTGGGTGCATCTATCCCCTGGAGTACTACCATATCCCCTCTATCATTGATGAACTGGTATATTTTTAAGGCATGCTCTAGCTCCTCCTTCGCCTGTATCTTGAAGAAGTGCGAGAATCCATGTAGCCCCTTATAGTCGAGGAAGGATGCCATGGAGAAGTAGAGGTAGGCATTCCTGAGTTCCTGGTTCAACTGCTTATTTAATGCCTCGATTAACTCAGGGTGCATATGGGACACCTAAAATTATTTTATCGTATTCGATCATTTTAAATCATTGGTGTATTGCATGGCGGACCCCAGGATCTCTAATCTAGCCCGCCTTATAGTCAACTATTGTGTATATCTGAGGAAAGGGGAAGAAGTCGTAATCAATGCCTCAGTTGAATCAATACCGTTGGTCAGAGAGATAGTCAGATATACCGTGGAGGCCGGGGCTTACCCAGTATTCATAAATATAGGTGATGAATCAATAACCGAGGCATTCTACAAGTATGCACCACAAGAAGTCCTCTCACATGTAAGCATACTCGAGAAGGAAATCGTGTCGAGAGTGAACGCGCAGATAAGCATACTCTCACCATCCCACACTAAGCCGCTTATCGGAATAGACCCGGAGAAGCTTAAGGTGAGGAGTCAGGCTAGAAGGGAGCTAAATAAAATATACTTGGAGAGAAGCGCGAAGGGTGAGCTGAAATGGGTTATAGCCCCATATCCAACGAGGGCATTAGCCCAGGAAGCCGGTATGAGTATAAGTGAATACGAAGACTTCGTCTACCACGCCACATACGCTGACTCAGCTGACCCGGTATCTGTGTGGAGCGAGATCGGGAAGAGACAGCAGAGGATAGCTGAGTTCCTGAATAAGGCTAGGGAGATAAGATACGTGGGCCCCGGGATAGACCTCTATCTACGCGTGGATGGAAGAACATGGATTAATGATGATGGACACTACAATATGCCTGGTGGCGAGGTATTCTCAGCCCCTGTAGAGGATAGTATCGAGGGATATGTGGAGTTCGAGTATCCGGCCATATGGCGTGGTGTAGAAGTAGAAGGTGTTAAATTGGTCTTCAGAAAAGGCGAGGTAGTAGAGGCTACCGCTAGACGCGGCGAGGCATTTTTAAAGAAGATGCTTGAAACAGATGATGGAGCCAGGAAAGTAGGGGAGATAGCATTCGGGTTGAACTATAATATAACTAGGTTCACTAAGGAAATACTGTTCGACGAGAAGATCGGGGGCACCATACATCTAGCCCTAGGTTCGGCTTACCCTGAGACAGGTGGGAGGAATGTTTCAGCAATACACTGGGATATGATTAAGGACATGAGGAATGCGAAGGTCTACGTGGATAACGAGTTAATCTATGAAAACGGTCGGTTCATAATCTAGCCTGTTGCGGGTTGAAGCTTTTCATAGATCGTTTTCCCACTCACTATATCGCTTAACCCGGTTTTATCCTCTATAATAACAGTATAGCTGATCAGCCCATCCCTGGCCTTAGCCAACTTCTCCATCACGGTACCACATTCAGCCTTCTTCTCCTTATCTTCCTCACAGAGGAACCTTGTTTTCTCAGCGAAATCCATGATTAGTCCCTCCACAGTTGTTATGAATCCCTGGGAGAATGGACCTGGTTCAATACTTAATCCAAGCTCTGGTATTAAGAGGATGCTGCCCGACGACCTGATCACCAATGCCCTTTCATCACCGGGCTTCTCAACCCTGTATATTATTCTCCTAGGCTCCTTTTGATCTGTCAACCTTACATCCCTGTACTTATAGCCACATGAGGAGCACTCACCAGTGGTTATCAACACGGATTCATAGTAGGGTATCCTGTAAACATAGTCTACGTAAACCATTAAGCCTCCGCAAACAGGGCACTTACCAGTGTACTCGTTGAATTTCACCGGCTTATTTATATCCAAGTACATCACCCTAGTTTATTTAATGGATGATACACTATTAATCCAGATCCATCACAAGACGAAGCCTTGATGAAGAACTCTGGAAATCCCTCCCTACATGTTGCAACAGGCAGGTTGCTTCTCACAGCCTCATTGATGACCCGGCTTAGAATACTCTTCCTTACCTCGTTGGAGAGATACATGTATCCATGAATGAATTCACCGTTCTCCACGTATAACTCCCTTAGTTTTTCTGAAACCTGTGGAAACGCGTTCATAAGCCTCCGCAGGCTGTCCCATTTAGCCTTATATGTTGACACAGTTACCTGGAGCGCGCCGGCTTCCTTAACGGTTTTAACTAGTTTACTTATCTCGGTTGGGTTATCATTGATGAAGGGTATTACCGGGTCTATTCTAACACCTACCGGAATACCCTTGCTCCTGAGCTTTTCCACAGCCTCTATTCTTTTCTCAGGAGGTGGAGCCCCGGGTTCCAGTATTCTAGCCAACTCTGTGTTAAGGGTTGTGATAGTGATCATTACTGATGAAGGGTATCTCGCCAGTATATCTATATCCCTCGTAATAATATTGGATTTCGTTGTGATTAAGAGCTTAAAGCCGTTTTTACCAAGTATCTCGAGGCTTCTACGGGTTAAACCCATCCATAACTCGATGGGTGGATATGGATCACTACTAGTGCTTAGCTCTACAATACCCTTCACACTAATCCTCTCTAAATCCTTTTTAAGCCTCTCGATAAAGCTCTCCTTAGGTGTACTAGGCCTCCTGCCAATATACGAGGCTGCATAGCAGTAAAGACAGAAGTGGCTGCACCCTGTGTAAGGGTGCAGGCTGTACTTAAATGGACAAGTACATAGGGGGGAATTCCAAGGATCGAATCGCCTTAAGACACTCATACCGTGTCCAACTCATACCCCGATTCACTGGTTTAGTGTACCCCGCCCGACCGCCCTCCTTCATTTTCATCCCCCGTCGATGGGGTCTCGTGGAGGTGTGAGGGAGGCGGGGCTGTATTAGGTTATGTCTAGCCCAGCTAATATTTCTTCACTGACCTCTTCCCCGCCTTGAAGTGCATGGGTTCCTTCTTGGGTGGTTCACCTGTTTCCCGCGTCTATTCGGGTTTACACCTGTAAAACACTTGATCTACGCATACTATATTATTTAAATACGTGTTAAAAGATAGTAGCCTAAGGGAGTCTCATGGTTTCAGGTGTAACAAGAGATGCTATGCTTGGGATAATAGACTTTGCATTGAAAGCAGTCGACTTGATAAGCGATGATGAGAAGGAGAAAATGATATATACACTTATAGACGCGTTAAGAAATAATAAGAAGGTATTCGTCATAGGTGCTGGTAGAAGTGGTCTGGTTGGAAAGGCATTCGCTATGAGGCTTCTCCACCTAGGCTTCAACACGTATATTGTCGGTGAAACCATACTCCCAAGAGCCTCCCCGGGCGATGTCTTAGTATCCATCTCGGGTTCTGGTAGGACTAGACTGGTTGTTGCAGCTGCTGAGGTGGCTAAGAGTGTGGGAGTTAAGGTGATAGCTATAACCACATATCCTGATAGCCCGTTAGGTAAGCTAGCTGATATAGTCGTTAGAATACCTGGTAGAACCAAGATGGCTGCCGAGGAGGATTACATTAGCAGGCAGATATTGGGACTACATGAGCCCCTAGCCCCTCTTGGAACCCTCTTCGAGGATACACTGTTAATATTCCTTGACGGCGTTATTGCTGAGCTAATGGATAAACTCGGCGTCACCGAGGAAGAATTAAGAAATAGACATGCTAACATCGAGTGAGCAATAATTGATCACCCGTATCCAGGTAAAAATAATATTGTGAACACTCATTATTCCTAGAGTGAAGGTGGTAGAATGAGTAGGAGAAACTGGAGAGAAGACTTTATCAATGAAGTAGTAGAAGAGCTCGGGATACAGGATGAGCAGTTAAAAAATAAATTAAGAGATAAGCTACGTGAAAAACTCGATGAATTACACTGCGGAGAGGAAAGCGATGCAGAGGAGATATCCAAGATACTATCAGCCGTATCACCATTCTTAGAAAACCTATTCACCTGGCTTGGGTCAGGGCTCAGGGACATATTCAACTTCATCCAGTCATCATATGATGGTAAAAAACTAGGAGAGGATATAGGGCAGTTATACCAGGCACTCAAGGCCCAGGGACTCCCCGATGAAATGGTTAAAGAGATGGTTAAAGAATACTATTACTCAAGGCTTAAAGCGCTACCAGCATGGGGAGACCTCCTCGAACGCCTCGCCCAGCTAATAATGCAGAGAACAGCTTCACAAAGGATAAGGGTTGATGAAGAAGAGAAACAATGAAAGCCGGCCGTAGTACTTGATATACTAGAGGTAAAGCATGGCTTGAGCAGTATAGGTGAGAAACTAGACATCCTCATCTCAGTATTGAGGGAGCTAGTGGAGAAACTAGAGAAACTTGAGGAAAGACTGGAGAAACAAAACATCGATCACCCAGAAATTAAAATAGCGCTTGAAGTAGCATCAGCATTCTCACTCCCGTTAATTAGGTCCCTTGAAATCGCTAGGATGGCTTATGATGTTTTAATTAGACTAGATAAACCGGATCCGATTACAAGGGCGATTATTGAAGTACTTTCCAGCTGTAATGAAATGAGTATCTCGGAAATATATAGAGGTGTCAGAAACATACGTGGGAAAGCCTCAAGGCGCATCATTGGTGAGAGAGTTAGGATATTACTTAGTAAAGGCATTATAGTAAACATGGGGAGTAGTGAGAGGCCCAGAATAATATTGAGGAAGTGCCTGGAGAAGCCCCATGGATAGTAGAAAACACTATGTAATACTGTTTCTTGAATTACTGGACATCATTATAGGTGCTGCATCATGGGGGATAATCTTATTATTAATTTTTCTTACAGGGTACATCCTCCTATACATATACAACATTACCTGTTTAACAGTCTCGCTTCTATGGAAACGGGTTCCACCAGACCTAATAATAGATATAATTCATACATACACCGTGAGATATCTTGACCTAGTGGATTCCGGTTCCCATGTGAGGAGGATCACAGTTTTGATCCCGGAAACCTTAAATATACCACCAGTTTACCACGGTAAGTTACCGAGCCAAGGCTTCTAGAGATGGGGTCGCATTTAGGTATGAAGATATGTAACACAGGCTTACCTATATCAATATCTGTTAAGTACTCGTAGTGCGCCATACCTTTTGCAATGATTAAGTCGACTGAATTCAATAGTGATTTAAAGTCCTCGCTCACCTTATCGAGGTGTATGGATGAACATATGCTTCTGCAACCTGGTGTTACAATCTTATCGAACACCTTGTCCAGGCCGATCTCTATGAAATCGTTAAGTGTTACATCGTTTTGAAAGCCTGGCTCATCCTTAACTACTCCTATAGTAGTGTTACCTTTTCCACGGAGATACTCTACGAGTAGTGAATCGTAGACTGCTTCCCCAGCGTTATCCAGCAGGAACATTATCTTGAGCCCGCCTTTTCTCACTAGTTCATAGAATTTAACACTATCATCTATTGCTATCTCCACGTTCTCAGCGATACCTGGGTCTATTTCTTCATTGAAGTTATGATCCATGACACCATAGTCTATAAGGTTTCCGAGGGCTGAGACCTTCAATAGGTAACGTAACCTCCTGTAGTCGTCTAAGTATCTTGCATGCTCCCTATGGGCATCTCTCAACGCGAGAGCCCTTCTCATACTTTGGGTCTTCACTAACCTATAGTAGTCGAGGACGCCCGGCGCTGTTACCGTTAGCTGAAACAAGTCCGATGCAAGCCTTGTTAGCTCAGTTGAATCAAGGGAGAAGTCGTTCACTAGTTTGCTCATTATCCTCTTAGCTAGTACTATCTTCTCTCCTGGACTTAACGATGAATACTCTATCTCTCTAAGCCTCGTTGTCAAAATACACCTTAAACACTCCGTCTGCGGCTTCATGTCGTTATCCCTGCTGATTCACCATGTATGATGCCGTGATAAATCTTGATTTGACTATTAATTATTGGACAAAAATATATATTTCTCAGCATAGTTGTCTAATAATTAATAGTCAGATAATATGAGTTGATTTTATATGAAGCTTGTAAAAGTAGATGATGCAGTAGGTAGGAAGCTGGCATTCGATTACTCGGCTGTTACACCGGATTTCAAGTCACCGATTAAAAGACGCGGTGAAGTAGTAAGTCTTGAAGATGTTGAGTTACTAAAGAATCACGGCCACTACTACGTGTATATTGAGGATGGAGACAGCGTAGAGTACGGCTTACACGAAGAGGAGGCTGTGCTACAGCTTGCCCAATTAATCTCAGGGGAAAATATCATAGTTGAGAAGGCGTCTGAGGGAAAAGCACTACTTAGGTCAGCCGTGAATGGGTTACTCATGGTTGACTCAACTCTACTCGAGAAAATCAATTCTACAGGAGTATACGTCGTCATAACTAGACGTAAAGGCGTATATGTGAAGCACTCAGATATAGTCGGCATTGTCGATTTAATACCTCTAAGTATCCCCAGGGATTATCTCTCATACATATCAAGTGAAATACTTACATCACGTAAAATCCTACAGGTCTACAGGAATACACACCCAAAGATAGGTATTATTGTAACAGGAACAGAGATCGTGGAGGGAAGGAAGAAGGATCTTGCATCCCCGGTTGTCGTTGAGAAGATACGGTTATATGAATTAGAGCAGGGGGCACTAGTATATGTCCGGGATGACGAATCCGAGATAGCGGGAGCCATTGAAAACCTATTACTCGACCATGATGCAGTAGTTGTCACCGGAGGTATGAGTATTGATCCAACTGATAAAACACCAAAGGCTATAGCCAGTGTAGCCAGCGAGGTAGTAGCCTACGGTGTTCCAATGAAGCCGACCACCATGAGCATGATTGCGTATAAGGATGGGAAAGCCGTAATAGGGGTTTCAAGCGGAATAATATATTTCCCAGACTACAATATCCTAGACGTAGTGCTACCGTGGATAGCGGCCGGTGTAAAAATCCCGAGGGAGTATCTGATCTCATTTGGTGAGGGAGGGTTGTCCGAGTACTTTCTACGAAGGCGGTGAGACATTATGAAGCCTACGTCTAAGACAATAGTTTTAAGCATGATACTACTGCTTTTAGTGGTATCCTCATGGATTATCTACACGTATTACTCACAGAGTCCCGCCCAGGTGGTGCTCTTAGTCTATACTCCCCCAGTGGTTCAACCATTACTGAATAACGCTTCAAGGGAATACATGCAACTACATCCGAATGTTAGAATCGAGATCATTGGAGGTGCTACCGGGACATTATTAAATAAGATATTATTGACTGGTGAAGGAGACGTCTTCGTCACAGCGGATCACGAGTACATGTTGAATGCCTCAAGAATGGGGCTCGTAGTGAACGAGTCGATTAAGGTACTCTCATATGTAGTATTAGCACTCATAATCCCCAAGGATAACCCGGCAAATATCACTAGCCTGGATGACTTAGTATCAAAGGATGTGAAAATAGGTATAGCTAACCCGAGCGTGGCTCCCTTCGGTAGAATGGCTGTAGAACTACTTGTCAAAAACGGTATCTACGATAAAGTAAAAGACAAGCTAGTGATCTATGGAGATGTAGGGCAGACAGCTAGGCAGGTCGCATTAGGACTCGTAGATGTTGCAATACTTCCACATGTAGCGCATTACTGGTACTTGAATGATACAAGTATAATCTGGCTTAATCCAGCACAGCTACCGTTGATGAGTTGTCAAATGACTGCAGTACTCAACACCACTAAAAACTATCAGGCAGCACTAGAATTTGTGGAGTTCCTTGTAGAGTATGTTAGATTCAATCCATACCCCTTGGAGAATGGATATGTAGGGGACCTCGATAAGATATCCTCTATAACTCCTTATAGACTCGAAGAGCTATTGTTTAATAATGCTTGCATGGGGTATGCGAAGTGAGGGTGTTCCTCCTCCTGCTTATACTGCTACTAGTCCTTGATGCCACGATATTTGCAACCCCTATATATATGGCTATATGGCAAGGGATCCTTGTACCGGGTCACCTGTTAAGCGACTTCTACTACTCCATGCTTCTCTCCCTGTACACCTCGACCACCTCATCCATCCTGATATTACTGATCACGATACCTATAGGTTACTATATTTCAAGGAGGATAACTAGGAGGAATCTACTACTCCCGGTTATAATGCTTCCATCATCTATATCTCCAGCGGCTGTGGGACTCCTATTACTACTATTCTTCACCAAGACCCCTCTAGGCTTGATCATCGACAATACATTAAAAATAGTGAATGACCCAAAGGGAATAATAGCAGCCCAGCTCTTTCTAGGAATACCCGTTGGCGTAAGCTATTTCACTGCATTGTTCTCAAGCATCCCTAGAAGCTATGAGGATGCCGCCTTGACAATGGGGTTTACTAATATCGAGTACCTTTACACTATCCTACTACCTATGAGTACTAGGCAAGTGTTCACCGGCTTTATACTTGTTTTTACACGTGTCCTAGGGGATTTCGGGGCATCCTATATTATCGGTGGAGGTATATGGGGGAAAACAGTGACGTTACCAATATACCTCTACTTGGTTAGCCAACTAGGGGGTATAGGTGTGCTTGTGATCACGCTGTCAATATATATCGTGTCAATACTAGTGCTCATCGCCGTAGTCTACCAGCTGGAATCCATGGAGGGGCATCCACAAAATGCTTGAAGTCAACGGGCTCAACAAGAGTTTCAATGGTAGACAAGTTAACAAGGACATCGGGTTCAAATTAGAGAAGGGTGGGATAGCCGTAATAATTGGTCCCAACGCGTCTGGTAAAACAACCCTGTTGAAATCGATATCTGGTCTCATAGAGCCCGATTCAGGCGTTATAATCATAGATGGCGAGACAATATATGAGAAAAAACCATATATGAAGAAGCCTAGAGTGAATAAGCCTCCCTATGAGAGAAACATAGGTTACGTGCCATCAGAACCCTCATTATTCCCTAATTTAACGCTTAAGGGGAACATTGAGTTACCCTTGAAAAAGCGGGGTTGGAGTAGAAACGATATTGAGAGAAGAGTGAATGAGCTACTAGAGATCTTCGGGCTAAGGGAATACAGGGATATGTATCCTGGTCAACTAAGTAATGGATTAAGGCAGAAAGCATCTATTGCAAGAGCCCTATCATATAATCCCTCATTACTACTATTAGACGAGCCATTGTCCCCTATAGACCCGGTTACCAGAGAGAGGTTGAGGAATGAGCTATTTAATCTATTTAATAAGCTTAAGGTGGCAGTGTTATTGACCACCCATCTCATAGAAGATATATTGTTCTTCAAGGAGCGGATCATAGCCTTGGTTGATGGTAGAATAGTATATGATGGCGAGTTAAGCGAGCACAAGATTCTTTCAAGCCCATACATGCTTCAAGCCCTTGGATTCCTCGTAATCCCAGCTAGAATAAAGAAGTGCAACGAGGGTGAAGCATTAGTGGCTATAGATAAGGTAGAGAAGAAAATAGGGTATAATACATACGCTAGTTCCTGCATAGATGGGAGAAACTCCCTCATAGTTGTAAACCCGGGATATATAACCCTTACTCCAGGCAAAGGCGATCACTATACCCTTGAGGCATCCCTGCTTGAAGAAATAGATAATTTAACCAGTGTAAAGCTAGTTATAGATATATGGGGACGAATCACGACGTTAACAATACCTAAGAATGAGTGGTCCAAGCTAAATGATTTCGGGGGAGGTAAGAGGATACTCCTCTATATGAGCAGGGAGCACACCTACTTAATCGATCAGGAAAGTGGTTAAAAATGTTGGTTGATAGGTTCGGTAGGAAAATAGATAGCTTCAGGATCGCTGTAACCTCGAGATGCAACTATCAATGCATATTTTGCCACCGGGAAGGAATGATGAATGACCAGGGGAATGAAGCATTAGATGCCGGGGACTATGGCTTCTTAACCGAGGTAGCGGTAAAACATGGCATAAAATCCTTCAAGCTAACTGGAGGGGAGCCCTTGGTGAGGAGTGATATAGTAGATATAGTTAGAGAGATAGCCATCTATACAAGGGACGTCTCAATGACTACGAATGGGAGTTTATTACTTGAAAAAGTAGGATTGCTTGCTGAGGCTGGGTTAAATAGAATCAATGTAAGCATACACTCCCTTAAGCCCCCCGTATATAGATTTATAACCGGGGGATCCACGCTACTCGAGAAGGTCTTGAAAGGCGTTGACGAGGCATTGAACCATGGAATCAAGGTTAAAATAGATTTCTTAGTAATGAAGGTGAACATTGATGAAGTAAAGAATATAATAGAATACGCGTCGGATAAGGGACTTGACGTAAACATCATAGAGCTTATACCCCTTGGGATACCACAAGATGTCTACAGGGATCAGCATGTTATAGTGGATCCGATTATAGAGTTTCTCGAGAAAAACTCCATCGCTAAAACAGTAAGGGAGTTCCAGAGTAGGCCAGAGTACATTATGCCAAGCGGTATAAAGGTAGATGTTGTAAAAGGGTATGGAAATCCAGCTCTTTGTTCAAGGTGTACAAGGCTTAGGCTTACACCGGAGGGATGGATCAAGACATGCCTATTTGTAAATAAACCAATAGTAGATATATCTAGGGAGCTTAAGAATAGGGATGAGAAAGGAGTTATAAACGGTATAAAGAGAGCTGTTTACTTGAGGGAGCCATTCTTTAAACCTGGGTGATCCACTTGGGCATCAGAATGGCTGATATAACCGGGAAGGAGGACGTGTACAGGGAGGCAACGGCGACAGGCTATATAAAACTTAAGCCTTCAACCATAGAAATTATTAAAAAAGGGCTTGTTGAGAAGGGAGACGTGTTTTCAGTGTCAACAATAGCAGCTATAATGAGTGTTAAGGAGACACCTAGAATACTGCCTTTAACACATAACATCCCCATAACAAATGTCAAAGTTGATTTCGAGGTACTCGATGACGGCATAAGAGTCTATATAACAGTTAAGACAACGGCTAGGACAGGGGTGGAAATGGAGGCTTTAACAGGTGCGGCCATAGCATTACTGAACATATGGGATATGGTTAAGAAATACGAGAAGAATGAAGACGGGCAATACCCATATACGGTTATAACTGATCTCAGAGTCGTAGAGAAGAAGAAAGGGGTGTAGCCATGAGGATCACTATCAGGTCGTACTCCATATTCTCGGATTTCCTTGGAAACGAAGTGAGAATCGAGCTCGATGAGTCTATCACGGTGGGCGAGCTACTGGATTACTTGAAGAACACGTATAGTCTACCATCAAAGCCCGAGCCAATAGTACTGATCAACGGGGAGATAGCAAGCCTGGATCAACAACTTAGAGATGGTGATACAGTCTATATAGTGCCTCCGTTTTCAGGTGGCTGAGATGTGCTATATCGAGGCCAAGCTCCTAGAGAGTGGTGAAAAAATACTCCTTGATGAATTAATCGGGAAGCTCTCAGCCATGGATAAGAACCATGGAAACGGTGCTTTATCCATATTCGTTGGCTTAGTGAAAGGGGAGTTAAACGAGGCGAGAGTACATGAGCTTGAATATACGGCTATAAGCGAGGTTGCTGCCAAGAGACTAGAGGAGATCGCGAGGGATATATGCACCAAGTACTCTCTCAGCGCTGTCGTGATATATCATAGGCTTGGGCGGCTCAAACCTGGTGAAACCACTATATATATCGTTACGATGGGTACAAGCAGAAAGAACACTAATCCAGCAATGATAGAGGTGCTTGAAAGGGTTAAAAAAGAAGTCCCGGTTTTCAAGCTTGAAAAAAGAAGCGATGGCGAATACTGGGTTATAGGCGATGGAGTTAGGTATAGGAGGACGCTGACCCCCTCACCATCATAGTGGAGGACTAGCCGAACACCGCTATCTCCTTTATTAACTTCCCCTTCTTAAACCTATCAGGTTTAAGATTCTCAAACTCCGGTATGGTGGGTTTCCCGCCTAGAATATACTGTGTGAGTGCCTCGGCGACTGCTGGAGCCATCATGAATCCATGACCGCTAAACCCGGCTGCGACAAGTATGTTCTCGTTTTCCTCCAGGGGCCCTATTATTGGATGGTGATCCGGCGTCATATCATAGTACCCGGTCCAATACCTTAGAACATATACTTCACCCAACCACGGGAAATACCTTGTCCATACTTTGGCGGCTTTCTCTAGAAACATGTATTTATTTACAGCCGGCTCATCGTACTTCTCAGGTATATCCGAGCCAATGTATATGTTGCCGTGGAATACCTGTAGAATATATGACGAAGATGACCAGTCTATTATAAGCGGCTTAATAACCGGTTTAAACGCCTCAGTAATTAAGACATGCTTGGCTAGATTATGTATTGGGAGTTCAACGCCGAGGCCTTTGAGTAAGTTAGCACTGTCTTTACCGGCTGCAACAATTACCTTATCCGCCTCAACCCTTCCCTTATTTGTTTCAACAACTATCCTACTTCCTTCATCACTGATTTTAAGGGCTCTCATACCCTCATATACATTAATATTGTTTCGTTTTAAATGAATGACAGCGTTTAAAACCGCGTTGAATACTTGAGCCTTACCAGCTAAGGGGTCATATACTGCTGCAAGTATTCCATTAGTATTTATTGATGGAACTATTTCCCTTACTTCCTCAGGAGAAATCATTCTTGAAGGTACGCCGAGTGAGTGATGAAATTCGACAACCTGCTTGAAGAACTCGACGTCCCTCTCCCTTGTCAATACCCATAGGTAGCCATCCCTCCTGTATAGAAACCCTAGTTTCCTAGCGTACTCGGGCCATAAGTCTATAGCCCTCTTCATCACGTTAACATGCTCCCTACTAGTGAAGCTCGCCCTTATCCCAGTTGCACATCTAAATGTACCGCCTGAACCAATGTATGATTTCTCTATAATCACTATATTCCTGCACCCTTGCTCCAGAAGGCTTACAGCGGTGAATAACCCGGTTACCCCGCCCCCAATAATTAACACGTCCGTCTTCATCTCTCATCACCTATAAAGTACTTCACTTTCACAGGAGAGATCGGGGGTCTATTACGGGGGATGAGGACCTCATCGAAGCTTTTCCCAGTCTTCCTCGCTAGAATGCCTGCAACCAGGAGGAGGCATGTCTGTCCCTGGCACTGACCCATCCCTATCCTCAGCTTCCTCTTTAATACCTCCAGGTTATCTAGCCCGCTCTCTATAGCGTTTAATACATCGGCTAATGTAACATTCTCGCATCTACAAACTATTACTTTCCTTGGATCAATGCCCACGTTCATCACCTTACAATCCTGACCGCGCGTACATCAAACCATAAATCACCTGGTACTTCAACTGTCACAACCCATGTTTTCTCATAGACCCACGCCTTAACTACTGTCCCCTCCCCGATGACCCTGCCCTCCCTATCCAGTAGCTCCACCCGGGCTCCTTTGGAGGGCGACGGCAACATTTCATATGGCAGTGTGACATAGGCCTTACCAGGCTTACTTAAGTCAACGACGAATATGGCTAAGCCGGGGCACTTGCCCACGCAGACCCCGCAACCGATGCATTTATCCGGGTTTAATCTGGGTACCTCGTATATCCTGCTCTTGGAGATAGCGTTGAAGGGGCATGCCGATACGCATATGTTGCATGGTATTTCCTCAGGGCATTCAAGTATGGCTATGGGTCCATTGGAGAGCCTCTCCATGGATGGAAGCAGCTTCTTCTCTACTAGTTCCTCTTTAGTTATAATGCCTGTCCGCTTAGAGCTCATATATCGATCCCCTTCCTAAGCTTCTCCATCTCCTCCTCTGTTACAGTGGCTTTGAGCTTGCCCTGCCTAGCCCTTGAGATAACAGGGCTCATCCTGTATTCGTTCCACAGGAAATCCACCAATCTATCTCTTTCAGTGATCACATCCGTAAACCCCATTCTCTCAAGGATCGTATATGCCGCAATCTCTCCCTCTATGAAGGCTGTTGTGGCTTCCTCAATACCCGTTAGATCGCCTGCCACGAAAACACCTGGTATACTTGTCTCCATGTATTTCGTTCTAACTGGTACGAGGCCGCCGGCTTCTGGAATATACTTCATAGTAGCCCCCATTTGACTCAGGAGTGCATAATTAGGTTGTAAACCAACCGCTAGGAGGACTAGGTCTACGCTATATTCCTTCTCCGAGCCCTGGATAGGGTTCAACTTATCGTCGACAGCCGCTACTATTGCTTTCTCAACTTTCTCTGCCCCCTCAACCCTTGTAATTGTATGACCAGTGAGGATTGGCACTCCATACCTCCTCACCTTTGCTGCGTGGACGATCCAGCCACCGATCTCTCTCATTATCTCGATTATACCGTGAACCCTTACCCCGGCTTGCAGTAATTGATAAGCCACTATTAATCCAACATTACCGCTACCCACAACCAACGCATTCTCACCTGGTCTAACACCATATTCATTCATAAGTGTCTGAGCACCGCCAGCCCCCATGACACCTGGTAGGTCATTGTTCTCGAATAAAATCATCCTCTCAGTTGCACCTGTTGCGATTATAGTGTACCTGGGTTTGACAAGTAGGTTAACAGGTTCCTCCCCCTGGACAGCTATACCCATATAACCCTCACCGAAGAACCCGTAGGCAAAAGCTCTTGTATATGTTTTAATGGTCGAATACTTCTTGAGCTCGTTGACCAGTTTCTCAGCTATTTTGAAGCCTCTTACACCACCATAGTATCTTGTATCACCGAAGAACTTATGGGTCTGCTTAACCAGCTGGCCTCCAAGCCTGAAGTGATCTGTAACGAGGACCACATCAACGCCTTTCTCACCCAGCTTTAAAGCTGCTTGGAGCCCAGCTGGACCAGCACCAATTACAAGGACATCCGTATCCACTATCTCCTTTCTCACGGATGCACTACTAATATTAGCTGGCGGCTCCGGGATACCGTCTCCACTTACCACATTAATTCCATCTCTCACTGGCTCAATACATATCCTTGTATTTGGAACACTGTTAACATATGAGAGGCAGCTAGAGCACTTGCCAATCATGCAGAAAGCGCCCCGGGGCCTGCTACCATCGGGGCTCCTGGAGAAAACCCTGTAGCCTAAAGCATATAGAGAGGCAAGTATGCTTTCTCCCTCATATGCCTCTATAATGTTGCCATTATAAGTGAACTTGATGAGCCGTCCCCGCTTGAAATCTATTATGGGGTGTTCATATATCCTATAATCTAGCACCAGCTCCCACCACGTATTAAGCAGCTCCTTAAATAATATATACAATATATATACACTAGGATGCTACCGGAAATAAATATTTAATGCCCCTGGGATTAAATAAAACCGGGGGTAGTAGCCTTGGAGAAGATCCTTATTACACTGGACTTGTTCCTCTACATACTACCCGAGGGCGTCCCAAGGAACTCGTTTATAGTGTTAGCTGGGGAAGGAGGTTCCGGGAAAAGCGTGATAGTAGCCAATATAGCTAAGAACATCATAGAGAACAATGAACCAGTGATATATGTTTGTCTAGACGATGATCCTTTAACTATAATAGAGCAATTAGAGTCCTTTGGTTTAAGAATAGATGACAATATCTCCTCTAGGCTACTCTTAATAGATGGATTCAGTTATCTGATCAGAGGCAAGAAAGGAAGGATTCATCCACTCGTAGTAGAAGATGTTGATCCACGGAACCCTGAGAACCTTGCCAACGCTATCCTACGTGTACTGGATTCAACGAGGTTAAGTGGTAAGGGATTAATCATTATAGATTCATTAAACGAAGCAATGATCTCACTCGATCCCACACGGTTCATGGAGTTCATCAAGCTTCTAAGAGCCAATATCTCTAAGACACTGAAAATACCTATAATAGCAACGCTCCACACCTCCACAGAAGGCTTTAAAGAATACCTGTACACTATAGAACACCTAGTTGACGGTATAATTGAAACACGCGGTCTAGAAGAGGGGTTATCCCTACAGCTACCTATACAGGTACGCCAGATAATGATAAGGAAGATAAAGGGTGTGACATATAGACATGGATGGGTTCTCTACGCAATTGACAACACTGGAGTTAAGCCGGTGATATTAAAGGTTGAGAAAAAATAGTGGGCAACAAATTATCTGACCTCCTCCTCGCCCTAAAGAGCGAGGGGTCCCTTTAGGGTAGGGAGGTTGGGGCTACACCTCCTCTAGCCTGGTTCAGCCCCGCGCCTGGTCTTAGGCGCGCTACCCCTACCCAGCTTAACGCGGGGCTCGGGGCTATGGGTTTTCTCTTCAAGAGTATGTTGTATGCTCTTACAAGATATGCGTTGAATACCTTGTTATGTATGAAGCATTTGATCAACCCTCTAGTTATCCTCTTATGATTATCATGAGTTCTGCATAATGGGCATGTTGTTAACGTATATTCCTCGCTTACAAACTCTGTTTTGATCCTGTATTCTTCTGCTACCTCGGTTATTCTTCTGAGCAGGTATCTATAGCTCCAGACATGGGCTATCTCAAAGTTAACCATAGGGCTCTTCCCCCGGCTCTTGAACAATATACCTCGGGTACCCAACAACTACCTCTGATACACCTCTCAGATAGAGCCATTTAACAGTATTTCCCACAGCCCAGTTGATATAGCTTCTAATCTGCTTCCTCCACTTCTTATACATCTTCCTAAGCATCCTAGACGTCTTGAACCCATATCTGTTTAGCATGCTTTGATATTCTGAGATACGGTTCCTCCAATAGAAACTAATAGCTTTTAGAGGTCTCCCGCTTACAAGCAATGCAGAACCATCCTCAACATATACAGCCAAGAGATTGTTAATGCCAATATCTATCCCAGCACTCTTATTTCCAGGAGGGTTCACAGGTACTTTAATCATTTTGTCTCTAACGATCTTCTCCTCAACTTCGAAGGATATATGCATATACCACTCTTCTTCTCATCAAGGTCGTAGCATATCTCAGCCCTACCTTGTTTCCCGAAGACGTGTATTCTCCCAGAGTACCTAACACTGATAGACCCGAGAGCCCTCAAACCCTTCAATATAACATAGTCATCCTCAAACTTATACTGATCATTTCTCAGAACAACCCATAGAACTCTCTTACCACCTCTCTTCCTATACCCCGGCGGGTTAACTCCTGTCATGAATGACGGTGGTTTTCCCTCTTTCTTAGCTTTTAGTAGCGGGAAGAATGACCTCCAAGCCTCGTCGTTCTTATTTAGAACTTGTTGTGTAGTGGCTGAACCTATATAGGATAGGCATTTAAAAAGTCCATTAAGAGAGGAAACTATCTTCTATACCCATAGAAAACCAGTATTACAATGATCATCACTATAATTATTATACCTATCGCCAATGGTAAGATACTGCCTAATACTCCATGAGTTACAGGGATCGATTCAGTAGCTGGCTCTGTAGACGTAGTAATAGCTGTAGCCGATGTACCAATGGTAGTTAACGTGGTGCTGCTAGTAATTGTCGTCATAGTTGCCGTGGGTGATGTGGTAGCCTCTGTTACAGAAACCCATGTTGTTACAGTGTAGAGAAGCGCCTGGGATAAGTTCACTATTATTGATTCATTACCCTGCGATACAGTGACACCTGTTGAAGGCATTACATTTACCTGGTATCCATATGGTATTTGAAGCGTTAACAATAGGTTCGCTACATCATTATAACCAGTTAAGTCTATGTAGGCAACGTAAGACCCAAGGCTACTGGACTCCATGAAGCCCTCTATAGTGAAGTACAACATCACCCAGCTCGTATTGTTAAATAATATAGTGATACTATCGACACCATAATCTACAACAACGTTTCCACCTGGCTCACAATCCACTGAGACCAAGGAGAGGCTTACAGATGGATCAAATGGATTATCCAGCGTCAGTTCAACAGGGGTTTCACTCCTACTTGAAAGAGTGATGTTTAGATCGAACATCCCATTATCCTCTAATGGATCATATATTATCGAAGCATAAAGCCCAGCTATATTAACGGTGACAGAGCCAGTGTATACACTGATGATGCTTGAAAATACCATGGTGGTAAAGAGTAGAAGTAAAGGTATTCTAGCTATCATACATCATCAACCCCTACTTATAAACCTAAGCTCTATAGCTCTATATAACATCCCAGCGTTTCCCCGCTGATGTTTTGTTAGCGGGGTTAGCCCCTGGCCTGGGCTCACTTGCTTCACCCAGACTGCATGGGGCTCGGTCGAGCCCAACGCCGCAGGGCCCCATCCGGGTTTCTAGCACGGCCCTCACCGCAATGCGGATCACAGGAGCTCTAAGTACCCTAGAGATATCTACAGGAATTTAAAGTTATCTATAAATCCACAGCAGCCCTATATTAAATATCGTTTTACATCACAAATCGAATTATGAACGGAGGGCGTGAAAATGTTGTTAAAGGATATCAAGGTACTTGATCTAAGCCATACACTTGCCGGGCCCTTTGCCTCCATGGTGCTAGCTGACCTAGGAGCCGAGATAATAAAGGTTGAGGCCCCACATGGAGATGAAACCAGGAGCTGGGCCCCGTTCATCAAGGGGGAGAGCGCTTACTATCTCTCGATAAATAGGGGGAAGAAGAGTATTGTAGTGGACTTGAAAAACCCTAAGGGGCGGGAGATAGTCTACAAGCTAGTAGAGAGAAGCGATGTCGTGATAGAGAACTATAGGCCCGGGGTGCCTGAGAAACTTGGGGTCGACTATGAAAGCCTCGTAAAAATCAATCCCAAGATCATATATCTGAGTATTAAGGGGTTTAGACAGGGAAGCATATACGAGGATAAGCCAGCATATGACCTGGTTCTACAAGGCATGTCAGGCCTCATGATGTCCACTGGCGAGGAGGGGGGACCTCCTGTGAGGGTTAGTTTTGCGTTATTTGATGTGATCACTGGATTAATGTCCTCAATATATATTTTAAGCGCCCTCTACGCAGGTAAAAGGCCTGTTAAAATAGAGGTTCCAATGTATGACACTGCAATATTCTCAATGTGCTACCTACCAATAATGTACCTCACGACAGGTAGAAAGCCAAGAAGGATGGGTAGCGCCCATCCCTCCATGGTGCCTTACCAAGCCTTCAGAGATAGGGATGGGAAATGGTTCATCGTGGCAGCAGCAAACGATAGGCTCTGGGGTTCTCTATGCCGGGCTATTGGCAGGGAAGACCTTGTAAATGATCCGCGCTTCAGAACAAATGCCGATAGAGTGGCTAATAGAGAGGCCCTTGTTAACATGCTTCAATCAATATTCGAGATCGATACAAGGGATAACTGGCTTAGGAAGCTGGAGGACGCTGGTGTTCCTGCTGCACCAGTATATGAGCTAGACGAGGTATTTCAAGACAGGTATGTTAGCGAGCAGGGAATAGTCTATAAGATACATCATCCAGTACTAGGCGAGATCCCCCAGTTAAGCGAGCCAGGATATTTTAATAATGAAAAATACAACTCGAAACTACACCCACCAAGACTCGGGGAACACACAGTAGAGATACTTCAGGAGCTTGGATACACCCCGGAGGAAATAAGCAGGCTTAAAGAGGCGGGCATCATATATTATCCATAGGAGGTCATCATGCCCGTAGCTAAGCTCGGCATAGGATTTAAGGGTGTAGTAGCTGACCATCCCTTAGCTGTAAAGACCGGGTTAGACGTGCTGGAGGAAGGAGGCAACGCATTTGATGCATCCATAGCCATTAGCGCTGTTTTATCGGTTGTACAGCCCCAAATGGGCGGGCCCGGAGGCGATGGATTCCTATTAGGCTTCGTAGGAGACAAGGTTGTTGCCTACGCGTCCTCAGGCCGCTCGCCCAGCGGATTCAACGCCGATGAATACATTAGGGAAAAACCTCTAAGAGGATCTCTAACAGTAACGATCCCCGGGCTCGTATACCTATGGGGTATGGTTAACGAGGAGTATGGAACACTTGATTTAGCGACACTATTGAAGCCAGCAATATCACTGGCATATAATGGATTTAACGCTGGATATACCCTGGCGAGATCCATTGAGGCGGTTGAAAAAGAATTATCCGGGTTCAAGTGGGCTAAATACTATAAAGGGGTTAAACTAGGCAGCAAAATCACCAATAAAGATGCTGCTAGAACCCTTAGGCTAATCGCGTCGAGGGGCTGGGAAGAATTCTACCAGGGGGAGTTAGCTGAGGAACTAACCAGGGAACTACAGGATCAAGGAGTTAATACAGGGCTTGAAGACCTTATGACCCACGAAGGCTTTAAAGTAGATCCCCTCAGGCTAGAGGTGGAAGGAAGAATACTCTATGAGCTCCCGCCAAACACTCAAGGAGCATCAACGCTCCAGCTGATCAGCGCGCTCTATGAGGAAGAGTTATCCAGGTACGGGTTCCATGATCCTCAGCGGGCTAGCGCCTGGAGTAAACCAGTTGATATCGTCTACACATTCAGAGACATCTATCTAGGTGACCCCGACTACATGGAGATAGATGTAAACGAGTATTTGAGATATAGTAGGGTAAAGAAGCTTATCGAACACAGTGTAAGTCAAAGCAGTACACGTGTAAAACATGGAGGAGATACAACATTCTTCATAGTCTCCGATGGAGAATCATTGATCGGATTCATTCAAAGCCTCTTCCATCCATTCGGCTCAGGGCTAATGATGGGCGGCTTCCCAGTGCAGAATAGAGGAATAGGATTCGCGAAGGAGCATGGATTACCTAACAGCCCTGCACCCAGGAAATTACCCCTCCACACGTTATCAATTCTAGGCGTAGTTGAAGACGATAAAAAATATATTATAGGCTGTGTAGGAGGAGACTACAGGCCCCAACTACATCTAAGGGTATATGAAAACATGTTCGTATATGGAATGGACCCCGTAAAAGCAGTTGCAGCCCCCCGATTCATCTATGTGGAACCCCGTGGAAGCCAAAGACTCGTCTTAGAGAAACCACTTGAGGCTAATACGGTTGGAGGCATAAGTATCGAAGAAGTAGAGTATTTTGGAAGCCATGGACATGTACATGTAGCCATCCTAGACGATGAGAAATTAATACTTGCCGGCGACCCACGTAGCGAGGGAATAGCTATAGCCATAAACTAGATTACAGCGTTATTTTTCCTCCACAACCTCGGCCCCTTTATTACGTGGTCTAGTAATGAATACCTTCCCGTCGAGTCTTGGCATCAAATTCTCCAAGATCGCCTCAGCCTCATCTAATCCTTTTACAACCCCATAGACAGCCGGACCCCACGAGCTTTGTCCAACCCCTTCTACACCGTTTTCTCTGAGTAGCTTAATGGCCCTAGCAGAATTAACCGAGAAAACACCGCCCTGATATCTGGAAAACATAGAGCCAACGGTTTCCTGCAAAGCTGTCAACGCCTTCACGAATGAGTCGAAGTCCCTTTCAGCCACAGCTGAGGATAACTCGATTAGATGATATGAGGCCTTCCATGTTAATTCTACGGGAATATTCCAGTTTTCTTCAGCGAAAATCCTGTCTTCCCTCTCCTCATCGAGCCCGCTACCTGAAGGTATTGCAATGATGAAAACCCATTCCTCAGGGAATTCAAGCCTGGTTAGGAGGGGCGGGAATGCTGTGGACTCGGATCTACCCATGTCAACCACGAATCCACCATGTTTAAACACATATGTTCCAACACCGGAGTATTTGCCAAGTCCTGTCTCAACAGCTATTTCGACAGGATCTATCAGGTGGTTATTCACTAATGCAAGCCCATATCCAGCTGCGAGCACTAGTTGCGTTGTGGAACCTAGTCCTATGTGTCTGGGTATGCATTCCCTTATTTCAATGATTCCTTTTAAACCATGTTTAACGGCGAAGTCTTTTATTCTGGTAAACACCTCATCGGATCTGCAGCCCTCGACGCGTAATTCGCTTCCCTCCTTAACGATAACAACGTTGTTGGGGTATGATACTGCAACCCCTGCTGAGATATATCTCCTAGCTCCCCTGATAAACGGGTTAACCATGCCGAAGTGCAGTCTCGAAGGTGTGTTAATCTTTACTTCCCTAGCCAATCCTCCACCACCTTTCTAATCTTATTGGCTAAATCCATGTAAGCACTATCCATACAGGTCTTCACTGCCACATTATATGAATACTCAATACTTCTTAAAGCTGTTTCAAGCTCTGTGGTTGAGAGCTGATCCCGTGCTCTTATCTTGGTAGTGTATATAATCATCTCTATGAGAGAGCTATAGCACCTTGAGTATGGCTCGAGCACCAGGTGGATATGTGGATTCACTCTTATTTCCCTTAAATCATACTCAAATAAGCTATATTTCCCATGATCCACGATTCTAATAAGGTCTAGTAGCAAGTAGGCTTCAGCATTCCTCAGGAAAACACGTCCACTCACCTCATCAACCATGTAGTCCTCTGGGGTCAACCCACTGGATTCCGCCTTAAAAGCTGTCCTATAGTATAGAAACGGATCCCTGACAATGTTGAGCACTGGGTTTTTCACAGCCACTAATAACTCATGTGTTTTAAACCCTTTGTAGAACTTCACCAGTATTCTCCCCTTTGACTTCCAGAACCCCGATGGTGTTGCATAGGGTTTGTCCAGATCATCTAGTAGAGATATTATCGCCTCGTAGAGTATCCCCTCCCTAATTAGAGCCAAGGCTACTCCACCATCTTATATTAAATGCTTCCCCATGCATTAGCCTCCTTAACTCAGCGAACTTCTTTCCAAGCTTCGATTTCATGAATCTCGGGTGAACTATGTAGTCAAGAGAGGTGCCCCTAGCACTTCTTATTCCAACGTGATCAACTAGTTCTTTGAAGACGCCGCCAGCTATGCCATCAGCTATTACAGCGTATCCTTGTGCGGTCTCTTTTACTATGGATGCATCCGGCAACCCCTTCATCGCCCTGATGCTCGTCAAGTCCCCGAGTTTATCCTCTATGTAATCCTTAACGACAGGGTTTCTTGAAACCCTGCCTGATAACAGTATCTCACGCACCTCGCCCACCAGCGGGATCATAGAGTAAACCGTCTTTACAATAGACTCAATCATCGCGTCGAAGCAGATCTCTGCTAATGGATCTTCGCTTATCCTAGATATGAATTCCTCCGGTGACATAGTATTAGTTAATACATTACAACCAGTGGAAAACACATCTGTTTTGCTGAATAACCCTACGGCCTGTACTACTTCCAGATCCAGTGCACCTGAAGTTAGAAATGCTGGGCCAGGCATTAAGGTGCCGCCGACACCATCAACTATGACCCCATTCCTAACTGCTATCACTGCGTTATAGCCGAACCCCATCTCTACGTGTATGTAGTTAACTCTATCATAGGGTATTTTATGCTCCTGAGATACCTCGTGTATCCCTAGGACTGCAACGGCTAGCTTATCAGCTGTACCCATATCGATCTTGTTGAGCTTCCTATGTAGGGGGATTGTTTCAAGGTTTATTACTGCTGGAATGAACATCCCTCTAACCCTTCTCTTCTTCAACTCCCTCACTATCTTCCCCATTGCATCGTAGATGAATGCCCCAATATTATTCCTGTTTAAGCCTTCCACTATCTCCTCCTTGGTGGTGGCTAGTATGAAAGTGTAATACCAGTCCTCCAACATGTTGTCCTCTACATGATCCAGATATGTGAGCTCTACACCATAGCCCGAGGGGAGAGCTATTAGATCAACCCCTGGGAAGCCCTCAACAAGCTCCACTACTCTGAGGGGATTCTTACTCGCCTCAACGGTATCTATTGATTTCTCGAAGCATATTCTCCCATCGCAGAGACCACATATATCAATACTCTTAGAGCCAGGATCCATACCTAGTACTCTGGGCATTTCGGGATCCCCCTAAACCATAACTAAGTGGAAAATGTGATATTAAGCATCGGATTTAACTATTATAGAGTGATAGAATACTGTTAAACCGTTTCAGGCTCCCTGGTCTTTATAACTGGGATAGCCCACCCACCTCTAGCAACCCATATTATCATTAAGAGGCCGGCAACCACGTTGCTTAAACTCATTGAGATCCATACCCCTAGACTACCGAGGCCTATGGTGAATGCTAGTATATAGCCTAATAGTATTCTTATGCCCCATAGACGAATTATCCCCATTATTGTTGGAACCATTGTATGCCCTGAACCTCTGCCAACACTCATGCCTATGAAGAATAACGCGAAGAACACTATTGATGGTAGGAAAACTGTGATGAATCTATCTGCCTCAGATAATATAACCTGGTTATCGGTGAACACTGAGATGAATGCCTCCCTCAACATGTAAACTATGGATGACCCTATCAGTGTTGATACCCCTATATAGAGCATTGATTTAAAGGCAACCTTCCTTGCCCTATCAATTAATCCAGCCCCAAGTGCCTGTCCCACCATAACTGCGACACTGCTTGTGAAACCCCATAACGTTGCATCAGCTAGATCCATCATTATAAGCCCTATGGCTGCTGCAGCAGCAACATACTCACCGAACTGGTTTATAAGGCCATTCTGAAACATAAATGCCAAGCTATTTGAAGCCATCATTAACGTCACTGGAGCCCCGATCCTCAGGTTTTTAGCAAGCCAGTCCAACTCTATTTTAAGTGTTAACCTGGGCTTTAGATATGGGTATTTCTTATTCAATCTATCATACAGGAGTAATAGTCCGATGAACCTTGAAAGTATTGTAGCGTACGCTGCTCCGGCAACCCCCATAGGCGGTATCAACATCGATCCATTGATTCCAACCCCTAGAATGAATATGGGGTCTAAAACCATATTCATGGATGCGGCTCCGAAGTTTATTGATGCAGGTGTACGTGTATCACCTATTGATTGAAGAATTGTCGAGTAGGTTAGAGTGAATGCTGAGAAAACTATATCCAGCGTGATTATCCCGGAATAAGTTAAGGTATCATTGTAGAGGAGAGGCGGTGTCCGCACTATATAGCTGAATATCATGGGTCTTAGAATAAAGTATATTATAGAAACCACAGAATTGATGAGAAGCGTTGCCGAGACAAAGAATGACACGTATTTCCTGGCCTCATCATACCTGCGCGCACCTATCAATTGAGTTATCAATGCTAGATTCGCTGCCATTAATCCCTGCGCTATCGAGTTCCATAACATGAAAGTTGGCATGACCTGCCTTGGTACAGCATAGGCTATCTCACTGTAACGGCTTAGCCAATATGTATCCACTATATTGTATGATACGTTCACTAATTGGACAACCATTAATGGTAGCCCAAGCCATAGGAGTGTTCTACCAATGGACCCGTAAAGTATTCTCTCCCTGTTTTCCTCTATCCTCATCATTTTCTCGATCACCAGTAAATCAATACACTATTTACGACATATCTTCAGCGATGCCTCCCTGTAGAGGTCTACTAGGTTCCTCATGTCGTTAATTACGGCCGCGTTGAGCTCCCATACATATATACTCCTATTAGACCTCCTATTTATCAATACACCCAGGAATCCCGATGACAATGCTCCACCAACATCCTCGATAACATTGTCTCCTACATGTATTACCCTGTTTGGCTCGAAACCAGAGATCTTAGCGAATTCCAGGAATATCTCCCTATCTGGTTTGCTATAGCCTATAATGTCCGAGAATACGGCTACCCTAAAGTATTTTGAGAGCCCGGTTTTATCCAATATGATCATTGTGTAAACACTGGGCCAGAATAGAACATTGCCCACTACACCCATATAGATGCCTTCATCATGGAGCTTACTTAAAACCGGTATAACATCAGGGTAGATTATCGATCCCGGTTCAACGGTTGTGAACGCTTCCATTAGGATGGAGTCAACAGTATTGAGGCTGGTTGAGAGCTTTGCCGCGATTATCTCTTTGCCACGTGCAATGAGCTCAAGTGGTGGAATATTCGGCGTGAACCTCCTGAGCTTCCGGGCCTCCTCATGTGATACGTATATTGCTTTCCGCGCTTCATCGATGCTTAAACCCAGCCTATTAGAAGCTATCTCTGAGAGGTGATCAAGGGTTTTATCGAGATCCACAAGCGTACCCCATATATCGAAACTTATAGCCAGGCAACCAGCCATACCTAATCACCTATGCGGACCCTCAAATCTCTCCACTTCTTCAACGAGGTGTTCAATAATATCCATTAGTATCTTTAAACCTATCTCGAGCGCGCTGGGGGAGCCTGGTAGCACAACAGCTATTCTCCCATCCGGCAGTATATAGAGGCCTGCACGAGACAGTAACGCTCTCGACCCCTCTCTCTCATACGATATTCTCCTAAAGGCTTCACCAAAGCCGGGTAACGTTCTCCATGCAAGCGATTCAATAACGTCCACGGTTATATCCCTGGGACTGGGGCCTGTACCACCAATGAATAATACGACTTTGCTATTAGCCTCACGTATTACCCTGACTATGTCTCTATAATTATTACCTATCACGGTTTTCCCTGTAACCATATGCCCCCTCGCAGTAATGTAGTCAACGGCTTTCTCACCGCTAACATCCATAGATTCCCCGCTGGCAACCCTATCACTAACCACTACAATATGGAATTTCACAGCCATATTCAACACCATTGATATCTAGAACCACTACATGTTTAATTAACCTAGCTGTATCAACACTATTCCTACTTTACATGAATTTATCGCTCAGCGTAGAGTAAGAGAGCAGATATAGATACGGATCCCGAGGAATGTGTTGAATAGTATTTAATATAGGGTGCTGTGGATTTATAGATAATTTTAAATACCTGTAGATATCTCTAGGGTACTTAGAGCTCCTGTGATCCGCTGTGCGGTGAGGGTCGTGCTAGAAACCCGGATGGGGCCCTGCGGCGTTGGGCTCGACCGAGCCCCATGCAGTCTAGGTGAAGCAAGTGAGCCCAGGCCAGGGGCTAACCCCGCTAACAAAACATCAGCAGGGAAACGCTTAATCCTGTTAGAAGCCCTTAAAGGTGTAAGCCTTGATAGTAATCGAGATCAAAGGCAGAGAGGTCACCGCATATAAAGCGTCGATGAGAGATATATGTGAAGCTGTCTATACGTTGACTATGATCATACCCCCCGGTAAAACAACATCATACTCGAGTATAGCTAGGCTACTCAAGATACATCCCCGGGTAGTAGCTTACTGCCTCTCCATTAATAAACACCCGGTTATCATCCCCTGTCATAGGGTCGTTTATAGTGATGGAGGAATAGGTGGTTTTTCACTAGGAGGTAGCCATGTGAAGAAGAAGCTATTAAGCCTGGAAGGTGTGGAATTCCTGGATGGACACGTTAAAGAAGACTATATAATGGACCTGGAATCCAGCATCCTAAGTAAAACCTCTTAGAGTTTTTATCCAGTATAATGAATCCCGGGCTAGGTGAAGAACAACTAATTATTTTAATATCCTGGTCGCATTTAAATAACATGGTTATAGGTGGTGAGTTTGAAGGCTTTCTGCATGGTGTTAAACAGGAAGATAATGCCAGTTATTAAATCCTATCTAGCGGTGAGGCTAGTTAAAGAACTAGGGTTCACACAACTTGAAGCAGCCAGAGCACTAGGTATGAAGCAGTCAGCCGTAAACTATGCTTTAACGGGAAAGAGGAAGCCTAAGTATTATGAATCAGTCCTTGGAATACCAGGCCTTAAGAACTTGCTTGATGATACTGTAGAGGATTTCAGGAAGGGAAGAGTGAGAAACCTGGATCAATGCAGTATATGCCGCTCCCTATTCTCGAGAGGCCTCTACAAGGAGGTTCTTAACGCTGTTGACGAGCCTATTGAAGAGATCAGTAGAGTTGGTAGGCTTTAATCTCGCACACGATACATTACAACTGAAAGCTTGTCCCTTGGGGCGGAGAGGAGGCTGGTTCCAGGAATTATTTATATCGGGTTATAGTTGATTTAAAGCCGGGATAAAGATATATTTGCTCATGATTACCATTTTAAATATTTTGAAGGAGTAAATCTATTTTAGGTGGCATTTTCCGTGGCATCAAGTGGCTTCGAGAAGGTAATAATAAGGCCTATATCTAAGGAGGAAGCATACGCATTACTATATGATGTAGCCACTCTTATATCAAACATGAAATCCTTCACAATAACAGCACGCGATCCATCCACAAACGAGGTCTCAGCCGTCTTAAGCAGGAGGTCTATTCTAGGAGTAACAAGGATTCCCCTGAAGATAAGAAGCGAGGTCAAGAGTGATGACATAATCCTAATGTACTTCAACTCAGATGCATTTAAGGCACAGATAGAGTATAGGCTTGTACCAGTCTTCTATGCCTTACATATTAATTTAAGGGCTGTGTGCGAGGGAGGAAACACGGTGTTGTGTACAAGCGTCATCGAATCATTCACCAAGGAGTTAGAGGATGTATTAAAGAAGCCGGTAAAGCCAATGATAACTCCACCTAAGCCAGCCCCAAAGCCAGCCGAAGTAACACCTCAAAGAGTTGAAACCCCGCCACAGGAAGCAGTAAAGCCACAAACCCCCCAGCCTCCCCCACCCACGTTATCTCCCACTCCACCTAAGCCTACTCAACCAGAGAGGATACTGGTTCCCCAGGAAAAAGAAACTGTAGATATTACTAAATTATTTGACGAGGTATTGATTGCAATGGCACTCATAAACTCAGACCTAGTGTCAACAGGTGAGTTAACCGTGCCCTGGGATATCAATACCCTTATAAATAAGGCACGTGAAAAGAAAGGCATGCTCTCGCAGTATAAGATAGGGATACTCTCCGTAAAGGATAAAAGCGATACAATGGATCTAGTGATATTTGTTAACAGGAATGGAGAGCCCATGGGCTTCTACGGTAGAATCGAAAACCTCTCCGTCAAAGGCCTCGCAGATGAACTAGTATCACTCGAGAAATCTCTTCCAGCAATAGAGATAACATACAGGCTATGGGGTGTAAAGCAACTGCCAGGGGTTTAGGGCTTGTTTTTAATTGGGCAAGGCTTAAAAGCTATTCTATAAGCAGTATAATATACGGTGGCACCGATTAAATGCAAACAATAGAATATGTGTTTCTAGGTTTTCTAATCTCGAAGATCACTGGACACATGGCACGTAGACTAAATATAAACGAGGTAGCTGGTTATTTAGCAACAGCTATTCTACTTGGATTAACCCTGGGTAAGGGCGAGTATATACGTGATCTAATGCTTATCTCAAATGTGGCAGCTATATTTGTAGTATTCTATGCAGGTGTTTCGAGTGATCTAGAGACTATCATCGAGAATTTCAAGTCATCAACAATGGTCTCGCTGCTCTCCGTAGCCTTCACTATGGCATTCGTTTTACTGGCTGTAACATATATTGGATTCTCCCTGGAGTTAGCATTCATTATTGCACTATTATTATCTAACACCGCGACTGAAACAGTATCTATGATTATAAAGAGGCTCCCCATACACATCAGGTCGATACTGGTCTCGGCAAGCTTCGTTGATGACCTCTTCATGTTGTTTACCACGTCTGCATACTATATCTGGTATGTAACGGGGAACGTCAGTAATGTTGCACTACCAATACTGGTTTCTATGGCGCTCACGATACTGGTCTTCACATTATTATCGAGGCGGCGGAGCGTCCTTAAAAACATGTTTATCTATATGTCTAGGGACATAGCGTTTTTCACTGATATAGCATTGCTACTATTATCACTAATGCTACTAGTAGCCTATGTCTCCGGTGTAAGTCCCTTTATAGCTGCTTATCTAGCTGGAATATTCATCTCGGGAGGAATATGGATACATGACCCCATGTTAAGATATAGAACCAGGATAAATGATTTCACCAATATATTGAGTACCATAATAGATGGTGTCTTCACCCCCTTATTCATGCTATATGTAGGGCTCCATATAACAGTATCAGCCGTCAACACGTTACTCTTCATCCTGCTTCTAGCCATAGGATTATCTGTTAAAACGGTAGTGTATTTCTCATTCTTCAAGCTTCGTGGTGAAGAAACATTTACAAGCCTGGTTGCAGGGGCATCAATGACGGGAAGGGGGGTATTAGAGCTAACCCTGCTGGTTAAGGGCTTTGAACTAGGGGTTGTATCACTAGAGATATTTAACACCGTGGTGGCTGTTGCCCTCTCCACTATCGCTGCTTCAATAATACTTGTAGCCTTATTATCTAGGAGAGGATTCAGCTAGGCCCGTGCATTCATCCCCTTTCGAGTCATCCCTTCCAAGCCTCATCCTCGAAAATATTCAATTGGTTGCGAGTAATTTAATAATTTTATTCAGGTTTATTTCAGATACGATGACAGGATTCATTAATCCCAGCTTATACAGTATCTCAGGCTTCACTTCCCCGACAAAGCCTATCTGTTCCCCGTTTACATTGATAGCAGCTGTCCTCTCGGGGAGTAAGCCGGGGACCATGGTTTTTTCAAAGGATAATGTTACACCTAGCTCTTTGAAGAGTGTTCTAACCACTGCGAGGCCATCGGTTAACGTGGCCTTCTCATGGGAAACAGCGATACCTATCCTCCTCTCCACACGTGCATTCGTCTCCATTGACTCGTCGGGGAGCACCACATCCCCGATTTCAAACACTGCAAGCCTGGCCCTCTTACCCTTGTTCTCAATTATCGCCTCTATTATGCCGGGCGTCAGCCATGACCTTATAGCTGTATACCTATCTGACTTAGGGTTCTCGACAACGAAGATCCCCTGGTTATATCCCATTAATGTAGTCTGGGACTCGATACTAGTCATCATGTAGTTTGCTATCTCGATGAATCCGAGTCCTACTAGTATATCCCTGACCCTCCTCGATATATACTCTAATGGATGTATCTTTCCAATGCTGGTTGAGTAGGGTAGGGAGTCTGCCTGCCTTCCTATAGCATCGTAGCCATGGGATATAGCTATATCTTCTGCGACATCAACCCAGCTTCTAGCATCAAGCCTGTAGATAGGTGCTTCCACTGTGAGGACTCTTCCCTCAATGCTTCTCACTGTATAATAATGGAGTGAGAGATACCTTACAGCGTCTTCTACACTGATATCGACGCCTATGAGTCTACTGACATCACTTAAATTAACACTGATAAAGTTGCCCCTTCTCCTAGGTGCCTCAATGATTAATCCGCTGGGATGCTCTACTCCAACAACTTCGATTATCCTGTTCTTGGATCTCTCGGCGATGTTTACAGCCATTATAGTAACCATGTCTACGACGATCTCTGGGTTTAAACCTGTTGAATCAATCAATATGTTGCGTGTATTAGTGGTGACCTTGTTATCATCGGAGTTAAGTATAGGTGCTAGACTGAGTATCGTCCCCTCAGAGTCCATTAGCACTGGGTACCTCTCCATGGACTCAATTATATACCCATACAACCTCCCCTTCTCGGTTTCACTAAGCACCTCTCTAAGCGTCATTTCACGGTTTTCATTTAAAGGTCTATACTTGGTTTCATAGGGGTTGACAGCTCGATAGTATATCGGTGGTTTAATCTTGTCGAGATCGTATACACCTATACTCGCCTTCCTACGCGCCCGGCCATATGTAGAGGCCAGTTTCTCTTGTAATTGCATTATTTGGACAATGGCCTCCTCATTCAAAACCACATCCCTTACCACGGCGAGAGCTATATAGGGTCTCCCAGGAATGCCCTCACTATATCCTTTAATACTTGAATTGACGATATGGTACTGCTTCCCCTCCAGTCCTAGGAAGGGCCTCAGAGCCCTTGCAAGACCTTCTGCACTAAAGAGATCGGGGCGGTCATGGTTTGCCTCGTACTCTAATATATCTCCCTCAACATTGTCAACCTCGCATTTAAGCTTCGTTAACCCTTTATACAATTTCTCCAATGTAACACGACTACCCAGCAGGGCCTCTATATCGCTAATGCTTACCCTGATAACCGGCATATCTATCACTTCAATAATTTATTTCTAATTAATTCCCAGGCGTTATTGATTAATGTTTCTTCCTCACTGCTCCATTTAATCAGGTTTTCAACCTGGAATAATTGTGCAACATTATTTAAGCCGTTAACATAGGCTAAGGGTGCATAGAGCGATAAATATGTGAGAGCTCCCTTTATCTCTGAAACCCTCTTATATGTTTCAAATCCCAGTATTCCCCGAATACTCCTTGTTGATATTGGTGATGGTAGTTTCACGATATTGTCAGACCTCAGCTTCGGGAATCCATCGATCACTCTTGATAGATCTCCCAGGCTGGTGCCGAAGCCTGTTTTAACGGCTTCTATGGCATACCATGTTTTTAAATAATCCCTGAACACCGAGGAAACCTCGTTACCATGGAGCTTCCTATAAGCTAGAAGTGTGGCCAGTAGTGAAGCCACTGTCGTCTCCTGTAGGTAATGTTGTGAAAGAGTCTCCACGGTATCCATGTCTGTATGATAGTATTTACTCGGCCACTCGTTAAGCATGACTGTGTCAAGCCCCCATGAAATAAAGATATCGTGATCGCTTCCAACAGTATACGGTGACAGCGAGTATCTCACCCCTGGTAGATTAAAGCCTCCGAATGACTGTGCTGTATCAAATACAGCTTTCACAGCTAGATACATGTAGGGGGTAATCATCGACTCCATATATAATGGCGTGTTAACTATGTTGAGCGTGGACCCGGTCACCCATTGCTTAGAGCCCACCATGTCTAGGTTGATTACTCCAAGAGGCTGCCACGGTAGAGCGTTATCGAGGAATACAGTCCCAGTGTGCTCTGGAACCCATACATGACATAAAGGTACCTCCAACCCGGTTAACCGTGATGCGAAAGCCGCCATATAGTTTACGACACTACCACTGGCATTATCATGGGCCCCCGGTTTAGGGTGACATATATGGCTTACAAGCACTATACCGGGCTCCTCATATTTATTACAAGCAATAAGTGCGTGCATAGGTTTACCCGTATACCTTGTCCTACTGCTCCAGCAAACCTCTATCTTCCTCCCAGGGTTCTCTATCAGCATCGACATTAGTTTAAGAGCTGTTTTATACGGTATATTCATCACAACCTTATCCTTCACCTCATCGCTATGGAGGAACAACCCCATGTAAGGTACTGCCTCACTATATCTCTTAGAATCATAGACCAACACCAACCTGGCATCTGCTTTAATATATGCCTCGTAGGCAGGGCCCTTAGTTAAAACTACCTCACCCTCACATTTTCCTCCACTGCACAGGGAGAGAACGCCACATCCCTCCCCTGGAGGCGAGTGGGCTGCAACAAGTGTTGGATGCTCATTAAAACGATACTCCTCTATCACATTACCCCCTGTTTTGAATTGTAGAAAGGCTTCGTCGATATCCCATGAAACAGGGGTGTCGATGAATCCTTTTCTGGAATCGCTGGGTATCTCTATCATCCGTGTAGAGTAGCCCAGCCCCTCAAGTATTTCGCGTAGATCCATTAAAGCGTTCTCGAGACCGCTACTACCCTGTATTCTATGATGCCTTGTCAACATGTTTAAGACGTCTAATGTCATTAAACCACGTGTATTTCTCCTAAGAGACTCCATTACTTCTTTAATCAAATTCGTCAATCCCCATGTAAGTAATACTTAATAATCTATAGAGATAATAAAGTGTGACAGGCCATTAAAAATAATACCAGGGAGATATACATGGTCATTGTAAGTATAACACCCGAGTTAGCCCTCGATAAATCACACATATATGCTGGCGGACTAGGCGTCCTAGAAGGGGATAAGCTATATGGGGCAGGTGATATGGGTATCGATTACACAGTGCTCTCCCTCTATTATAGACATGGATATGTGTCTGTGTCTTTCCAGGGCATTCAACCACTACTAGCTCCTGAAAGACAGAATAGGGAGTTCCTTGAAAAACTAACCCCTGAGGAGGAGTTCGTAGTAACTCTTAGGAACACTGAGGTAATAGTCAGGCCCTGGGTCTACAAATATAAGACGGCGAAAGCCGTATTATTCGAGGCCGTCTGCCCTCAATGGGCGAGGAAGCTAACCGATAGGGTATACCTTGAAGACAGTGCAGAGGAGAGTTTCCTCAAGTATGCTCTTCTGGCGAAGGCATCCTCATACTATATAAGGAATGTTATAGGCCTAGATAAGATCAACGTAATAGACCTTGAGGAGTCATACACCGCACTCATCCTAAGCATGCTCGATGTAAGCGATAAAGCTAGGATAATAATCCACACACCCGGACCTTGGGGTCATCCAGGGTTTCCAGGGGAATATATAGCGAGGGAATTCGGGCTGTTCCTGGGAGACAACGTAAACCTCTCCGAGTACGCTTTGTCACGGCTTAAATCAGCAATCGTTGTATCCAGGAAGCAGGAGGAGATAATAGGCAGGATCTTCCCGGCGCACGCTGGTAAATTCAAGGGGATAACCAACGGCATATATCTACCAAGGTGGATGCATCCAGAGCTATATATGGCGTGGAAACAGGGTCTGTTCCAGAAAGAAATACTAGTGAAGGCCAGGGCTGAGTCACGGGAGAAGCTTCTCTCACTAGTTAAAGCAGTGAAAAATAATGTAAACGCTGAGGGGAAACCAATTATTGTGTGGACAAGGCGTTTAGCTAGATACAAAAGGCCATACTTTATAGCTAGATTCATCGAGGAAAACCCGGATATCAACGCATTCTTCATAATAGCTGGGAAACCCCATCCAAGAGACCAGGATGGAATAGAGTATCTAAGGAAATTCAGGGAGCTAGATTTGAAGCTGGCTAATGTAGTATATCTTCCAGAATACGATGTTGAGACAGCCCGTTTAATAATACAGGGATCAGACCTGTGGCTCTTCACCCCGTTCAGCGGGTGGGAGGCATGTGGAACGAGCTTTATGAAGGCACAGGTCAATGGAGTACCGGTGCTCTCTAGTAGGGATGGAGGAGTACTCGAGGTGGTTGAAGACGGTGTTACAGGCTGGCTCTTTGGCCAGGACCTCAGGGACTTCATAAACATATATACTGATCCTAGAGCCAGGGAGATAGATGAAAAGGAATACGCGGAGTTCAGAAGCAAGTTACTATGGATAATAGACATGTATCATAAAGACCCGGAGAAATACCTAGAGATCTCAATGAATGCCTGGAAGAGGACTCCTGAAAAAGTAGATATGACTGGTGTCCTGAAAAAATATTATTTCAGTGGAACTACCTCACAATGAACACTGAAACCGGTGAGTTTATTACTAGGGATAAAGCCGTACTCCCTATAGGTATTTCTGTCGAGAGACTTAGACCCCTAGCCCCCACTACCACTGCATCATAACCCCCTTCAATAACCTCCCTGACAAGGACCGAGGGAGTGTTACTACTAGAGGGATCGTACTCTATCAGCTTATACTGTATATCCATACCCTCCTTAGCCGCCCTTAGTTTCACGCGTTCAAAGGGGTCTCCCCGTAGATCTCCCTTCGGTTTAGCGTATACTACAATTATCTTGGAGCCATAGTGCCTTGCCAGGTCAATAGCGAACTCCAACGCTTTTAAACTATTCTCGCTCCCATCCACTGGGACAAGGATTTTCCTGAAGTAGAAGCTTATCTCGTATGTAGGTGCTTCACTCATGGTTCTCACCTTTTTATCTATGTCTACTTGTCTTAATCAATTTTTCCAGGGAACCGATTCCCAGTAGGCTATCTGTTTTCTCCACAACCCTATACTGGTCGTGTTCAAGGCCCAGTATCGCGTATGCTACATCCATGTTTTCCGGGATAACAATTGACTCCTGGTGGATCCCCTGGAACATGTAGAGTCGTGTATCCTCGATCTTGACTGTATCGATGAACACTGAGTTCTCATATATGTCACCACGCATCCTACCAGCATCTCTGGCTAGTTCCATGAGCTTACTGGTGGAATCAATGCCTGTCCGAGTTGAATCTATAAGTAGAAACCTCCTATATCTTCCTAGCACCTCCAGCACCTCATCCTTCTTGACAGGGGACTTTAGCTCGACCTCTATAAACTGCATATGCATAAGGGTTGTTGGAACCACGACGGCAGCACTCGTGATATTAAGCCATGGAGCCACTGTACGGGCATCTACCCCGTGGTGACTAGGTATCTCCGGGGGATCCAGTAGTATGGAGTTGACGGGGCCCTTGTTATCCTCCTTGGGATCCGCCGCTCTCCTGATAATTACTGCCAGCGCCTTCTTGACACCATACTCCTTTTCTAGTATACATAGCAGTCTCAGCATACCTGTTGTATTACAGCTGACGACCCTTACATTTTTCTTATTTATTGCATCACTGTAATTACAGAACGTACTATAGCTGATCTCAGCTATCTCTGGGTCCTCACCTCCCTGGAAGACAACTGGTTTGCCGTGTTTCTCATATATCTTCTTATTTAATACACCTTTACCACCTGGTGAGGCGTCATATATTAAATCTGCTTCTTCAAACAAGTAGTCTATGTATCCACTTGGCTCGATGCCCGAGTTAATAAATTCCCCTGCTCTATCCCGTGGAACAAACACTGGTATACCCTTCTCTATCATTAGGTATGCCTGGTAATCCGGCTTATACTTGGCGACTCCAACTAGCTTAAAGTCCTTGTTCAACAATACTGAGTCAACAATTCTCTTACCTATGGTTCCCGAGCCATTTACAGCTACTTTAACAGGCATGGCTACCATCCCAGGAACATTTTAGCCGATAACTCCAGTGCCTTTAGCGCTGGGAGTTCTTCGCCGGAGAGGAATAGTAGGAGTGCGTTGCCGCCTGTTGACACATGTATTCTATTCGATAACTTTGATTCATTCACCATAGAGGCCAGGTGTCCTCCAGCTATCAATGTAAAAGCGTTGGAACTGTATACAGCGTCGAGTATCCTAAGTGTTCCATCTCTAAATCTCTCATCCTCTATAACGCCTGCGGGACCACGCATAACTATGATCCTGGCATCCCTTATGAGGTCGCTGTATATCTGGACTGTGTTTTCACCTATATCCTTAACCACACCTCTAACCTCACCTATATATGTGTTCCTCACATCACCGTTTACTTCAACCTTGAGATCAACTGGTGTCTCAACCGGTGCTCCCCGTAGCAGTATATATCTAGCCCTGGGGACAAGGGATAGTACCCCCTTCTCCTCCAGGATTTTCATGTTCTCTGTCCCTATGTTCACTCCCTTGGCGACTAGGAATAAATGTGCTAGGAGGCCTGTTGTAAGTATTCTATCGGCTAACTTATTCCTCATCAGGTTCTCGATGACCCTTAATAATTCCCTAACCTTGGAGCCGCCTAGAACATATATCCTGGGCGACTCACCGGAGCCGAATACCTTTCTAACTGCCTCTATCTCACGCTCGAACAGGGGGCCGATGCAACTCGGCATGAGGAGTGGTAATCCCACGATGCTTGGCTGGCTCCTGTGAGCTGTTGCAAATGCATCGTTCACATATATGTTGATCACCGATGAAAGCCTCCTGGCCATAATAGTTAATGCCTGCCTCTCGGGTGGAGCCTCTAATACTTCCTCTGAAAGGAGCCTCAGGTTATCCAGCAAGAGGATCTCGCCTGGCTTTAAGTTATTTATTTCCTCAAGAGCCTTTGGACCTATTACGTCAGGAATGTAACGTATGTTTATCCCAGTGTACTTTGATAGCAACTCGGCATGCTTCTCCATTGATGTAAAATCGCTGTCACCGGGTCTACCCTGGTGTGATGCAAGTACCAGTGCAGGCCTATACTCCTCCACTAGTCTTTTGATAAAAGATGCATGTGTTCTAATCCGTCGATCATCAAGTATTTCACTTGTGTCGGGATCTATGGGGACATTTATATCTATGCGCATGAAGACTTTTCTACCCGTTATATCAATATCCCTTATTGTGGGTAGCCTGGGGATCTCTAAGTGGCTCATTGTTCCACCATTTATTCCATTAACGTCAGCGTTTATAACTTCCAATGGAAGGGTTTATTTAAATATTTAAAACTAATCAACGAGAATTCTTACATGATTTTTTACATAAACACAATAAAATGAAGAATTAAGAAAAATTATGATATCTGATTAAAACTACTCCTACTTCTCAATAAAGTGTATAGCTCTAGTGGGGCATACACTTGTACATAATCCACATCCATAGCATTTCATTATACTAACCCTTGCAACACGCTTACCACTTGACTCCTCAACATGTACAGCATCATAGTTGCATACCTGCTCACAGAACCCGCATCCAATACACTTCTTCTCGTCTACTACCGGTGGCTGGGCCCACACTCTTCTAGGCTCCGGCTTTAAATACTTCAATGCCAAGCCCTTTACATCAAGGATACTTGTATATCCGTGTCTATCGAGCCATTCATTCACCTCCCTAATTATTCTAGCGAATGCCTGTGGGCCCTCAATCAACGCCGCTGTACATATCTGTACTGCTGAAGCACCAGCCATGAAGTACTCTATGACATCCACACCCCTACTAATCCCTCCAACACCTATCACAGGTAGCTTTGTATTCAAAGCCACCTGTGAGACAACTGCCAATGCGAGTGGCTTAAGGGCTGGGCCACTCATCCATCCATAGCCGTATGGACCACCAACGATCGGTAAGCCGGTCTCAACATCTATGTGTAGGGCTGGGCCAATAGTATTCGTAGCAACGATCCCATCAACGCCCACTTTCTCAAGTTCCTTCACTAGTTCGGGAATGTTGGGGGTGAAGGGACTTAGTTTCGGAAATATTGGTATGTCAACGCTCTCCCTGAGGGCTTTGGCAGCCTCTATTACTGGACGATAATCCCTGCCTATGTAATGTGTTGAAAACTCGATCGCCTGGACGCCGGCTTTCTCAACCTTCGGGCCGAGCAAAGATAGCTCCTCGGGTGTATACCCTATACTCGCTATAAACACTGCCCCCCTCTCCTCGCAATAACTCTTAACAAGCGGGTACTCTCTCTCTAAATAATGCTCAGCCGGTATATCACTCCATAATTCAGCATTAAGAACAGCATATATGAAGCGGTGGTTCCCGCTGTCCACCGGCGTAATCCTTACATCGCCAGGCTTCAGGGTTTTCAGTAGGTGGGCCCTCACTAATCCACGATCAACTGCTGCCATGCTGGGGCGTGGGACTATAGCCGGCTTCACACTTATAGTCTTAGCCACGACTGCACCAACGCCATTATCTATTAACATCCTCATGGCATCGGCATCCCTTGATACAGGACAGGCAGCATTCATTATCGGATTTCTTAGCTTCAACCCGGCTAGTTCAACACTTAGGTCAGCCATATACTCTCCCACCAATCTTTATTATGAATATATATTGTTAAAACAGGTAAATAAGCGCTAACATTGCAACTAAAAATCCTGTCCCCCAGGATGGAGAGAGACATAATCAATCATGCTAGAACCCTGGTAACAGCTGGCCCTCTTTCCAGGATCAATAGAGGTCTGGATGGGTACTATCTTGGAAGAGGATCATTATCCTCGAAACAGAGATAGAGGGTTAAAAATATGCTATAGTAACCGGCTAGCTGCAGAGCGGGTATTCCTCTGGTACCCTGGTTCTAAAGTATCTCCCGGTTCCAGGATCCTGGAACAACCCTATCTTAACTCCTTTCCTACCCCTTGGGTTCAGCTGCCATACCTTTACAGGAACTAGCTCTAGTTCCCTACCGCCTGGGGTTTTCACCTTTACTTTCTCTGTACAGGGCATATGGATCACCATTGTAAATTAATATGTTAAACCCTTATATAATTTTTCCCATAGCTTAGTAATTATTCGATTTTTCTCGATACAACACTATCTATGTACATAACAATGTTATTACATATATTCAACTATATTGAGAAATAGTAAGGTATCAGCACTATTCAAAACCCTAGCGGGTCTTAGAGATGTTCTACAATATCCATTCCTAAGTGTGATCCTATAGATGGAGAACCGCTCAGCTACCCCAGGGCTGAGGTCATCCTAGGGATCCCTCGGCATGACTCTCCTCATCGCACATTATATTATTTATTCCGAGACATGGATTTAACTATTCCCACAGATATCGTTGGAAACAACCATGAAAACCAGGTACAAGGCATATGAATGAATCAGTAGGATGACATGGAATGTGTTCACGCATTAGTAAGCCATTGCTTGTATAATGCGACCGTGTTCAAAGAAATAGCTTAGATGATTCATGAGTGAAACCATTCAATCGCTAGCTGTGAAAACAGAAGTCTATTATAGAATGTGAAAACCGGGATACCGGGTACCCGGTGACCAATTTATAGTTTAACCGGGTACCCGGTTCTTTAGAGTGCACCGTATTTCTCTTGCCATTCCTTGTATGCTTCCAGCCATGAGGGATCTATACTAGGCTTCCTCTTCTCTATTACCTTTACGAAGTCCTCTGTGGTTAGTGGCCTGCTTTGCTTTATGTCCTCAGGCTTCGATAATCCTTTCTCGTTTAATTCCTCTGCCACATTATTCTGTACTTCTTTAACTATGCTGGCTATGTCTGCTGGACTATAGTTTTCTGTTAAGTCCGCTAGCTTCTCATAGTCTATGTTATCGATTGTGTAGATGTCTTTCAATTTACCGATGAAGTGTATGAATAATTGTTTCCTGACTTCACTGTTTGGTGGTGGGACATATATCCTCTTCTCGAACCTCCTTATGAAGCCTATGTCAAGGGTCCACGGCTTATTCGTTGCACCCACTACGAATAACGGCATCTTCTTGTTCTCCTTGCTCTTTAATCCATCCATCTCGATCAGGAACTGGTTTCTCATCCTCTTCTCGCCACCCACCTCGTTTCCCAGGGGCTGTAGTAAGCTGTCTACTTCATCAATGAATATGATCACTGGTTTACCTTGCGAAGCATATTCCCTGGCCTTATCAAATATCTTCTTAACGTTTTTCTCTGCGTCACCAAGCCACTTACTCATAACTGTGGCTGGGCTTACATTTATAAGGACAGCGTCTACCTCGTTGGCAAGGGCTATCGCCAGCTCTGTTTTACCGCATCCAGGTGGACCAAACAAGAGTATTCCCTGGGCCCATCCAAGAGGGTAGAGGTGTGGTGTTTTCACAGGGTATATTACTGAGCGTTTCAAAGCCTGTTTTACTTCCTCCAGGTCTACTAGATCCTTAAACGTGTTCTTATTACTCCTCTTCTCAGGCTCCAGTACTTCGACAACGTCATCTATACTGCCCTCCTCGCCCTGAGAACCACCTATCTTCACTGAGTTAGATAGATACTTTTCTAGCAGTGCTACCCTATTCTTATACTTCTGCACCAGGTCCCTATACGTCTCCGCTAGAGGGGAGTCAGGGTATAGTTTAAGGTACTTTGATAAGAGGTCTATGGCAGAGTTATAGTATTTTATAGCTGTCTCGTAGTCCCCTGCCTTATCTGCTGAGACAGCCTTGTGAGCGTACTCTATACCTTTATCAACGAGATACTGCATGCTCACAGCAATCACACCCAGTAGCCAGGGTTAATCCGGCTTAGAAGCGCTTTAACCTCACTAATCCCTTCTCCTCTAGCCGCCTCAATACCTCATAAACCGTGTCGCGTGAAACCCTATACTTCGATGTGAAGTATTGGATGTCGAGTATACCCGCCTTACTCCTTAGCTCAGCCAGCACCCATTGCTCAACAATATTTAACGGTACCTCGTTCCTGCTCTCTATACTGTCCCGCTGAAACTCGGGTTCAACCTCCACCGGTTTCGATGCTTGCTGCCCATTGTTCGAGGGTGGTGGAGGCGGTATTTTCACAGCCGCCCTGGCTCTCTCATCCACTGTAGCTGGTGGGACTAGTGCCTCAATATTTTCAACCGGCTTTACAGGAGTCTTTTCCTCGTTTTTCTGACTCATATACTTATTTATGAGGGGCTGGGGTATAGATGAACTATCGGTTGACACCTTTATGCTTCCAACCTTCTGCTCAATCATCTTTATCAGGCTTACCAGTTGTGGGTTGATCTTCTCTACTTCGGGCTCGATCCTCTTTAATTCTTCTAGTACCTCCGGTAACACCTTCATTGGTTCCTGGACCTGCGTGATTGTCTCAAGCCTGAGCCTAACCCTTGTTAAATCATAGTATACCTTTGTGAAGAGGTTGAGGTAGCCCATTATATTCCTGTTCTCCTCATCTATTATCTCTTGAAGCTCCTTGTCTTGTACACCACTTAGCTTAAGCTTCCTCTTATGCTCCTCGAGAGTGATCTCAAGGCTTCTCTTAGATGCCTCAATACTCCTTATCATCCTATCCATTAATACTATGGATTCCTCAATATTCCTGACAAATGGATCCTTGGGCTTAAACGCCCACAGCAGTTTACTGAAGAAGCCACCCCTAGAGCCAGTAATAGAGATAGACATGCCTAAACCCCTTTATCACACGCTTCCACCAACATATCCCTTGTGAACGGTTTTTAAATAACGGGTATAGTAATACACTAGGGGTACCCGGCATTATTGGTCAACCAAGGGATTCACAAGCCTTAAATATTAAATATTATGGATCACAATATGTTTACTAGTGGAGTTGATATAAAGATGGATCTCATTAAGCGGGCCCCGCTCATCTTCCTAGCTTTGATACTACTGGGATTAGTATTCATAGTTCTAGCTGTATCAATAGCCTTGTCATCGTTCTACAGCTATAGATTACCAGGGATCGAGGGTTCAGGCATAGAGGAAGCAGTAGTCAAACTAGTGAATACACTTGTCGATATAGCGGTGAGACTCGGTTTCCTAGGTATAACCGTGTGGGCGGGCTCCCTTCTAATAGGGCACGGAATCAAAGGATTAAAGTCTGAGGGTAAGCCTTGTGAAGGAGAAGAGAAGAGGTCTGAAGAGAAGCCTGAGTCTAAGATGAGAGAAGAGAAGTAAGGGAAGTAGCTTGCTCGGCCCGTTCAGGTATGTGTTGCTCGTGGCATCTATTACAGTGGTTATTCTATTGATATCCCCGCTGATTATATTGATGCGTGATTTCGCTACCAATACATCCTGCCTATCAATCAGTGTTGACACCGGTGGACTCCGGGTCCTCGACAATAATACCTACAGGGTTTCATTAATTATTTCATATTGCTCATATATAAAGCTAAGGGACTTCAAGGTAAACCTCAGTACAACCAGTATCTCGATCCCAGAGCTAGATAAAGGAGAGAAGAGGATAGAGATCAGCCTAGATGTTAATGAGGTCCCAAGCATCAACTACATTGAGTTCAAAGTTCTAGGCTTATACAAGATAGTGATTAAGACAGGGTGACCAGGCGTAATGGCTGTAGGGAAAATCGTGACCAGTATCATCAAGGGGCTTATAACCGGGTTAATATACTATACTGTATTCACCATCATAGTACCAGGTGTACTAGGCTATGCGATAAATACGTTGAATACAGGTTTAACGTAACGTTTTACAGGGGGAGGATGATTAATGACAGCTTCATTATTCCATTATACATCACCGCCTACGTTGATATCAATGGGCAGAGGTCGATGTATATACCAGATCCATCCACGGTGACGCTGAGAATATATAGTAAAATGCTTGAGAGAATAGGCTTCATTAATTTAACTAGTGATGAATGGGGCAGCAACTACGCTAATGGATACCTATATGCCTCATACTACTATGACAATGGTACAACACTACTCTTATTCAAGATACCGGTAACCATAGATACGTATAAATACTGGGATACAATTGTAATAGATAAAATCCTGAATGCCACGGTATTCTGTCGAGACAGCTCATGGTTCATTAATTACATGGCACCTCGAAGACTCGATAGTAATACATGCTGTGGGACAGGATCAAGCTGCTATTCTTCGACTACGCAAGCCTACTTGTTCGCCGGGCTTCTTTCACTGGATATAAATGGTTTAACAATGTTCAGCGGGGTTAAAATAGTGTGGAAGACGTATTTTAATGCAACTAGTAAATCATATACATCTACATCATATACTATTTTCGCAAGCCTCTACGGGGATGAAAAAAGCGATTTCCAAATAACTGTACCTCTATACTAGACTAGAATCACTGACCTCCTCCACGTTTCGGAGAGCAGGGGGCTTTCGGCTGTAAAGTAACAACCCTAGAACCAGAGGGAGAATCGTCCACTTGAGAGTAGTCTTTTACTGTGGTTTAGGGGCTCGTTTGTGACAACCGTCCCATTGCCCTACAGGAGCGGTTGACTTTACTCATGGCTTGGAGGGGAAATACTAATATTTATGCTTGAAATTAAGGCAGGGAGAACGCTAAGCAGCCTACAACTAAGAAACACTTGGCAAACCATATTCTACGTGGTGTCCATGTCGGGGCTCGAGGATCTCCAGGATCAACTTCATGAGAAATTATAATATATAGCTCATCATTATTCAACAATTGCTTTTCTCAATAATTCTTAATCTATATGCTCCGAGGAGTAATGAGGATAAGATTATGATCAATGCCAGCCTGGAGTCTATTTTTGAAAAAACGATCCAAGTCGCTATAACAAACGCGATCACCCCAACTAATATCCTCGATGAAGCCGGGTTTACCAGTCTCTTGCTTACTTGTCCTTGCCTCTCTACCCCGTAGAACCAGAGTGAAGTAATATAGAAGAATACTATTAGAAATAGGATTAAGGGGTCTTCTCCTGTAGGAAGTATTGTTGAAGACACTCCAGTTATTAGTGATGTGATTATGGCTGTGAAATCTCGGAATGCCGTTGCAAGCTTCAGCCTTGTGAAAGATATGGCTGTGTAAACTATTGTTGAAATAACTCCCAGAATGATTAATACTTCAGTCATCTCTACCCATCTTATACACTCAGTTTAGCCAGATTATCCAAGTCTGTTATAAGGTTAATGCTTAGGCCTCTCTCGTAGGCTAGTGTCCGCTGGTTGACAGGGTTGAACGGAATGTATATAATGCCTGTTGCCTGGGAGGATACGAATATTATTTTCCCACCATACTTGTTACTGACTATATTCATGTAGCTGTCGAAGATCTTCTCAGCGAGCACGCTTGATATAAGCGGTGGGGTTACTCTAGCATCGGTCGGCAGACCCGAGGCTTTTATCGATGAGATAATATTCTTTAAAACCGGGTAAAGTGGTGCCTCCTCGACCTTCTCTAGCTTCACAGGTTTACCTGAGTACACTCCAAAGACATCTGTCACAGGGTTTGCAGCATATGGTGCTATTGCCGAGACAAGCATTGTCAGCCTCAACTCCTCACCCCTCTTCAGAAACATGCCTTTAACAAAGGAAAACCTGGATTCAACCACGTAGAACGGTAGATAGAAATTTCCGCTGCCTGAAACAACGTAGACTTGAGGTGACCCGTTTTTAGCAAGCACGATCCCCCTAAGGTTCTCAACAATCTCCACGAGATCGCTCAAAGGCCTCTTATAGGTTTCTCTAATTAGCTGGAAAACCTTTGTATATGCCTCGATAAACCTCAATACCTCCAAGGGATCCTTGCCAGCTCTGAAAAACTCGTGTGATGCTTCAGAGATTTTATACACTATCTCCGCAATCATCTTCTCGGCCTCTAAAACCCCTCTATTGACTTCTGGCGAGGCAGGCGATCCTACACTATCCAAGAGCGTATTGTACTGGTCTATCCCCGTCTTCGCGATATCAATGGCTGCTTGGGTATCCCTATCGTATAAGAGGCTGAGTGCTGTTAGCACAGACCTTGCAGCCTTAAACCTCTGCTTAACGAGGTTGAATCCAGGCTCGTCGGGGATGTCTGCTAGCGCTTCTTCGATATTCTTCAATGCCGATTTGACGTCGAACCTGGATAGTGCTTTAACCGCGTTGAGCAGATAGCCTGCTGTGTTGCCGTATATTATCGTCTCCTGTATCAGCTTCAAATCATCTTCTGATACGGCGAGGTCTCTTACGGCTTGGATTTTTAGCGTTTCCTCAAAGATCGGTTTAGGATCATCGCTTGAAGAAGATGATGGGAAGATCGGCGTTAGAGGAGTTGAAAGATAAAGCAGGTACTTGGCTCTTAAATTGCTCCTCGCGATCATTACCTTCGGCTTTATAATCTCCTGGAAGATCTGGTGTCTAGCCGCAAGATCTGCCACCGTCGACGAGATCGTTGTAGAAGGGAGAATTTCTCGAATCCATTTTTCAAGGTCTCTTCTAAGCTTTTCGACGTATGCTGTAGCATCAACAACCTTGTTCAGGAAGCCGCAGTACTCACATCTAACCCATTCTTCGCCAGGCTTGGGCTTAGGGAGTGGAGCCCCGCAGTTAGTGCAGCGGAGTGCTACCGTCTCCACTGCTTTAATCCCTCATATAGTACCTGCGTCCCGCTTGGATACTTAGGCTCATCAGCTTTGCTTCAAGTATGCTTATCCTAGCGTTTAACCTTGCCTCAACCTCTTGCAGTGCTTTCATAGCCTGCTCGTAGTATTTTTTCGCAAGGGCGTCACTTAAATTGTATATCATCGTGTAACAAACTCTGCAGACAGCGATCGTCCCATTATTTATTATATATGGGGAGTCATTCCCGTACTTCTCAATGATATACTTATTAATCGATGCTGGAAGATATATGTAGTTGATCTCTTCGCCTTGAATCTCTCTGTGACAAACCCAACACTTGGTGGTTTTAGACAGCTTGCCCATCCTGCTGTCAACAAACTTCTTAATCTCGGCTGGAGCCTGTTGGAGGTAGGCTGCTGCTTCGCTGTATAACTCCATTGCATTTGCTGGATTATCGGCTTCTATCTTCAAAGCCCTCACAATTCTAGAGTAACCAAGGAACCTGAATCCTATTGTAGACAGTGGATCGTTGATTTTCAAATAGTCTTCGATTATCAGCCTCCTCGATCCTTCTGCTAGAAGTTTACTACCTATCTCCTCGTACTTTGAGGCAAGCGACTCATCCATGCGCCTAGCCACGTCTATGCTGAACTCAGGGAGGCTCACTATCATCGAAGCGATCTCAAGATCCCTGCATAACTCGCTAGCTGTGGGCTTGCTAGCTAGGCCTATGTCAAGCTGCCAACTGGGGTCCAGCTTCTTGCATTGCTGCGATGCTTTAGAAAATGATTCAGCCGTCTTTTTGACCAACGCATCGTAGAATAATGCGTAGAATAACGTCTCGTCGGCTCTCTTGGAGATTTCTGGATCTTTCGCCCCTAAAGCTATCTCGTAGGCGTTTAGAAAGTATTTCACAGCGCTCTCTAAGTTGCCTTTATTCCTCTCACTTAAAGCCTTGTTCAACTCGTTCTCAAACTTCTCTCTATCGCTTTTAAACAAGTGCAAGGCTATATCTCCTTCTTGAACTTTTCAAGGATCTCCTTCTTCAACTGCTCGTATTCTTCCCTTGTGATTAATCCCTCGTCGAGCATATTCTTCAACTCCCTAAGCTTAGCGATCGTCGGGCTCTCGGCTGGCTGAGACGGCTGACTAGGTTGCTGGGATTGTTGAGTAGGCTGGACAACTTGTTGCATTAGGCTGGGCATTGCCACAAGTGCACCCATCCAGCCAGCAGCAGGCGATTTACCCAGTGCTCTCATGACTTCAACCGTTTTAACGATCTCCAGTACTTTATCCTCCTCGCCTTTCTGAATAGCCAATAAGAGCGGGAGACCGTAGGTAGGGTCTTCTTTCTCCATCCTCTCGAGTTGCGGCAGGCTTGCTCCGGCGATTTTGACATCTATGAGCTCCAGCCCCCTCTGGACAAAAGCTTCCTGTATCACTCCTGCTTTAAGCCTCGAGGTCGTCTGAGATAGATTTGAGTAGATGTCTATTGCGGTATATTTGCTGATCTCCTGAATCAATGTCTCGGTAAAATAGTTTCGAATAAATTCCGCCACAGCTGATGAAGTCAGATTACTCACTGAGCCAGCTATTTGGGTGAGGAATAAGACTGGATCTGAAACTCTATACCAGAATTCGCCATACACTTGAAGCTCAGTCATGTATAATGTTCTAGGACCAAGTTTAACCCTAGTGGATAGACCGAATTTACCTTTGAACTGTTTGAGTGATACAAATACAATCCTCGCCTTGAAAGGCGACTCGCCGTAGCCCATTACCAGCCTATAGGCCCTCGTGAGAAGGGGTAGGTTTTGAGTTGTCAGCATATGTCTTCCTGGTGGAAGTACATCGTAGATCTTCCCGTCCCTCATGAATATTGCCGTCTCATACTCGTGGACTATCAATACGCTGCCCCAGCGGATCTCCTCATATGGGTAAACCCAGAGGAGATCCTCTGGCCCTGAATTAACCCACTCTATAACATTAGTCTTGCTCAAGCCCGTCACCTCCTATACCCTGACAGCAGGCTATCCCTTTCCTCGAGCATTGCCTCGTATTCTTTTGCTAGTCTTTCGATGTTCTCTAAGAATTTCTCTGCATCTGTGATGCTTGAAGGCGGGTTTGAAGCGGCTTTCTCTAGCGTTTCCGCTATCTCGCCGAGCTTTAAATCGTGCTCCAACATCTTGTTCAAAACCTCATCGTCCACCTTAATCACGTGGAAGAGGGGCCTATAACCGTAGGGGGCATGCATCGTCCTCTCTGCAAGAGAATCGATTTTGTAAATTAATTTTTCCAGCCTCTCCGCGAGAGGCATTGAGACAGTAGACGAAACAGTGTTCGAGTAATAGTTTTTCAAGCCATTAACACATTTCTTAAGCCTACGATGAAGCTCATCGCGTACAACACGATCAGTCTCTCTAACAAGCTCCTTCTCTTTATATCCTCTGTAGCCTGGGAAAAGCATCATCAGCTTCTCGTAAAGCCTTAAATCCGGGGATGGCTTAGCATTCACGACAGCTTTAGCACCTCTATTAAATAATTATATTATCCCAATTATATATAAAACACCTTGAAATCTACTTCGATTCAGTAGTATCCAAGGTATACCTGTTGTATAAATAATGATGAAGCCTCTCCAACTTCCTTGCGGGATCCAATTCTAGTGGTGCTAGAGTGATAGGCATGGGCAACCACCATGAAACAATAGAATTGCTTCAACGGGCCCGCCGGGATTTGAACCCGGGTCCTCCGGCTCCGGAGGCCGGCGCCCTATCCTGGCTAGGCAACGGGCCCGTATTCCTCTTGATTATAATATGCTCTTGATTTTTATTAATTAATTATGTTGAAGACTCTGGAGTGTTGATGTCTAGTTGTCTTCTTTAACTAGTCTCTCGAGGATCCCGGTGAGGCCCCATACCGTTATGATGCCTAAGATTACTAGCAGTAGTGGCGTGGTATCTATATAGACCTCTATATTGTTTTCTCCAGTGACTAGCGGGGCTTTGATGAGTCCCGGGCTTGTTGTGGATGTGATGAGTAGTATACCTACTAGTATAGATATCGCATGGAAAACTATTCCTATAAATGGCTTCGATAAATATGATAGGATGCTTAGTGCTGTGAAAACACATATCAGGAACGGTAGGATACGGGGCTCGATTAACTCGAACCTTGTTTTTAACAAAATGCTTGTACCCGGCATTCACCGAGAACACGTCTAAGCTGACATTTACCCTAAGCCTGTTACTGAACCTGGAGAACGGTGTAGAGGGGTCACCTTCGAACACGTACTCGTATTTAACGGTTGGCGGATATACTATCACTGTGATACCTATATCCCTTACTAGGCTTGCCCAGTTATTCAGCACTGAGTAAACACTGCTTGAAATCGCGTTAGCATAGTCAACCTGGAGTGTTTGATTATATAATATACCCGCGAAATTATTAAGAGCATACCATACTCCAACCCCATCATAGTCTCTGGTAAGGTATCCTGGTCTCACAAAACTAGTATAATCATATATAGTGTAATAAGTGATGCTTGATCTGCCGCATCTCCTCACATATGTGATGCTACTCTGATTTATATCATTATATGACATCACCTGTCTTCCCCATTTCTGCTTGAACGCCATGTATGCTGTTTCATTAGCGCCTGAGATCGCCGATATTATCACGCTGTCTAATTGTTCATTTATGCTCCTCCATGTAGACTCTTCACTCTCCTTCATCCATATACTGGATGTATGTGTTAGCGTTGACGTCATGTAGAACAGGGTTGTAGTGATCACGAACACGAGTAGTGTAACCGCTATTACAAGTGGAAGCTGAGCCCTCATCAATATATCACCCTGACGCCATATTTTATAACCGTGCCATAGATGGTGCCAATGCTGTAAACGTAGCTCAAGGTGTACCCTGAGCCACTCCTCGATTCTACGCTGGCAGTACAGTTCTCGCTCCTAACCAGGCTTACACCGCCAGTTAACTTGTACTCAGTGATATTGACGGAGACCTGTATTGCATTGAGTCTTGTTAATAATTCATTGGCTAGGCTACAGGCACTCCAGTAGGGTTTCTCCCTCAGTACATCATATACATTACCACCTCTAACCACAATCCTGTAGTTCGAGGTATACGCGTATATAGATGTAAACAACAATGCGATCACCACAACCGTTAAAGCCAGCGCCATGGATGAGACCAGAACCTGTAGCTGCCCTCTCAAAACTACCTCCTCCAGCTCCATAAGTCAACCATATAAGTAAACATGCCAATTCTTATATAAGATGATATCTTACTTCCACCTTGAGGCGGGGGATTCACCGTATTCGACACCTCGTAGACATTGCTATAAATGGGGACAGAAATAGTCTTAGTACCATCATATATTGATACAAGCACCATATTGTAGACGGGATTGCTTATACTTGAGTATTCATAAGTGGATTCAACAGGTTTAGTCGTTCCATTGTTATAGTAGTATATGGTATAGTTCCTGCCTTTAACAAGGTAGACATTATACATGTATAGGGTTTCATTATATCGACCATTGATACGACTCATGTACATAGTCTCAGTGATATTATACCTTATATAATTATACTGCACAAACTCCCATGATATATTAGTCCATGAGCTAGTGTAGTTCATTATGGCTTTCCCGGTGAAATAGTATAGTGTTGTATTATAGCCTGTGAAACCGTAGAATTTAGTGGCCTTCAGCCCTATGTTACGAGCTATCACAGCAAGGTTTCTATTGGTATCCGATATAGCATAACCTTTCTCCACTGTTGTGTTAAGCCAATGGCCTATGAACCAGGTGCTTCCATAACCGCTTACAGCAATTATAGCTGAGAAGCTTTTAACTGGTAGTTTAGAATAATCGAATATATAATTGAATACGTTGCCCCCGGCTCCGGTGGCTGTAGGCATTGCGTTATAGCTTACAGTACCGTTCAGGGATACTAATAGTAGGAGCATTGACATATTGTAGGGTGAGGAGATGATTACCCTGCTTGAGCCAGGATCCACCGTGACGTTGAGCGGAGTATATATTCTCGCATAGAAGTAATAGTCGTCATATATTGAGCCGGCATACTTCTTTATAATGTTTTCGAGGCTAGCCTTAATATCTGTTAGCTCTATAGATATATTGCCATAATTATACATGTCTATGAAAACCTGATTAATAATCGATACAAATAGATCAGATACCTCGCTATACCCAATGCTTTTCTCCGGCGTATAGAATTGCGTGACAACCATATTGTAGAATGGTACTATAGATAATACTATCAATACCGCTAACACATATTCAACAATCTCCTTCACGGTGCCCTTACACCCCTGGGAACCTCGATAATAATTATTCTCCCAGTATTGTCTATTGTTACAACAATATCCACCATTAACTTACTTGAGAAAACAATATAACCAGTATACTCATCTACTATCACCGTCGGTTGCTTAGGAAATGAGATATTCTGAATGCCGAGCACGCTGTAAGATACCGCTGGCTCAGGATACACGAATGGTCTCACCCATATCTTCTCAAAGACACCCGTGGTGTTAACCTGATTCACCTGGCCCGAAAGTTTGCCCTCTAATGATACACCGAAAACAACCCTGAATAATAGAGGAGTAGTATTAGCTGGTAATGCAATACTATTACTATCCCTTAATTCACGGTTCACTGTGTATATGAAGTAGTAGAACGAACCATTATAATAACCTATACTCGTCAAATACCTGCCCCAGTTCAGCCAGGATGTCTTACATACAGTATTGAACCCGGTGTTGCTGGGGTAGCTAGCTAGGTATACATATTGATTCCTATTAAGAGTACAGCTACCGATATTATTACCTGATGCATGTATCATTGCAGAGAACGATTTCGTGGACTCCCTTATTTCCGGTGTGTAAACTATTATTGTGCCCCCTGAGATAGTTTTATTGATCTGGAAGTAGTCCAGTAACGTTCCATTCTCAGCGTAAATGAATAAGTCGATGGGGTTATTGATACCTAGGATTGGCCTTGTAGAGACATTGAGTAGTGCGACACCATTGTCGTCAGCTGTATTGTTAACTGAGAAATCCCCGTCATCTAATTCAACGATTAATCCAGGGGTTAAACCCACGACTTTCACTGTGGTTAGATCAACTGGTTCACTATACCTTATCGCGATGAGGTCGTCGAATCTTGATCCGTTATAGCTACTTAATACACCATTATAGTATACTATTGGTCCAATATAGTCAGGCCTACCGGGTAGTCCCACTGTACCAACCCTTGATTTACTATATACTACTGAGCCATCAGTTCTATAAATATATAGATCCATATCCGGATTACCCTGCCCCTGCGCCGGATTTCTAATTGTCACGTTGATGTAGAACCATTCTTCACCATTAATGTCTACGTTTGTTGGTTGACATTCGAGGAATTCAACATTATTATTTAATAATTGGTCAACATCTAACGTGCACACTTGTAAATTCCCAGATGTATCAGCTGCGAGCAGTATCGCGTATGCCTGATTAGACTGATTCACTAGATTATTGCTTAAAACTAATCCACGATATATATTGTCTGGGGCTACTTTTACCTTATATAATATACTTACATATCCACCTTCACCGGTCGACCCTATGCTTCTCTGTGCAATCGCTATAGAGACATTAGATTTTGACTTAGATGCGGGGAGTATTGATAAATTAGTATTGGCTATAACAATATTTATTTCGTCACCAGTGATCTCCGAGGTTATGTTCCAGCCCCCATAAATAATAGTGTATGGGGTGAGATCTATTGATGGATCTATTACTGGCGGTATAAGCTGTATACCATATTTCTCACTAGTAGTAGTGTTCCACATGTAGAATCCTACCCGGTAGTTCTGGCTATTTACGCTTGTGTCGACCGGTGTCCCTACAGCCTCGATGATCCATCCCTGTCGTCCAGTCAAATTGAAAGGCCTTAACGAATATATGTTCACGTAGCCGTAGTTAGTATATTTTGTCGATACCATTAGGCTAGTGGTGTTCCCAACTATGCTTGGTTCACCCACAGTGTTATTATACTTAATGCCCCATACGCCTCCAAGCAGTAAATCCCCTAGATCCTGGTATCTACCGAGGTAGTCTATTAGGGTGAAGATGCCTGGATTACTCTTATCCACGGCATATGGGTTACCCCAATACATGTATATTGTTTTACTACTTGACGCGCTTAGCGAGGGTATTTTAACCCATATCAATGCCTGTTTACTTGTATCATTCCAGTATTCTATATAGTAGTCCAATGGCGTCACACCATCGGAGTCTGTGAATCTCACATCATTCCTACTTGGAGCATATATTTTACCTAGATACGTACAGTTTACACTACTATATGAGAGGTTCACCAGCACTAGATAATCACTTAGATACACCCCAGCTCTCTCACTTATATTGATTGGCATACGGCAGAGAAATGGAACCCCGTTCTCCACATAACTGTTTCCAGCATCAAAGCCCGTCCTATACCTGTCAACTATGAAGCTTCCTCTCGCCACCTCTAGGTTACCTATATTGCCCACCAATGCATAACCATATATTGTGTTATCAGGTGTTGAGACAACAACATATATTGATGTATCTGGTGGGACACGTGAGAAAACCCGGTTTAAGTAAACACCCTTACCTACATAGACATTGTAACCCTCGTTAAAAGCCGACTCCACCGGGTTCGCTAATTGTATAAGCGTATTATTTATTCTCCAAATATAAGCATCCATGACAGCCCCATTTATTCTAGCCGCTATCCTAGATGATAGCTCCTCGTATAAAGCTTGTAGATTGTTATACCTGGTAGTATTATACACTATTGACGCGTAATTCATTAATGCTATAATAATAGCTATCATAACCGTGGCGCCGATAACATGTGTTATAATGGGTGAAGCCACTTCACTACACCTCCACAACTAACTCCTCTACTGCTATGGTAAGTGAAAACGGGATACCAGCGTATTCTTTTCCAAAACCAGTTTTAACCAGGTCTATCACGTTGTATGAGGATGATTTACCGAGAATATAGTCGGAGACCACTATAGTTATATTCCATAGGTTTCCACCAATATTGGAATATGCAGTATACGTTCTCACAGGTTCTATCCTTAAAGACCCAGATCCTCTAAAACTTATGATCAAATTATAGTATGTAAGGACATAGTAGTAGCCACTATAATTACCGGTCGGAATTGTATTGACGTCTAGGAGGAGCCTGCAAGTATCAAGCGTTATAATCATTAAGCCGTTGTCATCCCTGTACTCGTATATCCTCGGTATCATCCTTGAATCATTAACAATATGTGTATCCACGCCGTAAAGTAGTCCTCTTGGAGCACCGCCTACATTAGCTCCCTGGGTTAAAGCCATACATGAGAAAGATAGTGTGGGTTGGGAACTACTGTTTAAATATATATCTATCCTACCGATCTCAATATATCCTCGTGAAGTATACTGCGATGGGAAATCAATACTATACTCACCACCGGTAGCTATCATAGGGAAGTAAGCGGCGATAGAGTAAAATCCATGTTTAACATACTCGTACTCTGTTTTAGCTACACTACCCATGATAGTGTAATAGCTGAATGGTAGGAGTATAAATACTAGGGCCAAGAATATCGATGTCAGTAAGATCGTGGAAAATACTTCGGAAACACCGTCCACGAAAACCACCAAATCATCTTTTAGTATATCAATATTTATTTTAACCCTAATAATAATTTACAACTTACTTTTCCAATATTTCATCCAAATTTATATCTTAATGTCACTACCTATATAGTTATGGAAACACCGCTGGAAAACCGATGCTTAACCTATTAAAACCCCTATGTTTACGAACCGAATGACAACTGTTGTAAACACTGCTGGAAAACCAGAGGTAACCGTTTGATCAAGAGGGGTGATCGTAGCTTTTACATTACTAAAAACAATATCCCTTACTCTAGGCAATACTACTATATGTCCCTGCCCAGTCACCATGGGAGGTGTGTCCTCACCATTCACGCCGGTTAGATTAAACAACCATATCTCCAGCATCCTGGTGTTGTTCAGTGATTTAATAGAGTAGTATATCCTGCATAAATCCAGTACAAGTATACTCCAGCCGTTGGAATAGTATTCGTAGATTAATGGAACAGTATTAATATCATTAACTACTGTAATATTATCACCCCTTAGCTTCACAGGGGTTAAACTAGTTACAACAGGCCTCGGTACACCAGCCCTTAAGACATAGCATCTAGTTGTATTTAGGGACCATATAAGACTATTGTTTCCTGCATCACGCAATATTATAGATAGGTTTACATCCCGGTAGCTATATCCTATTGAAACGGCTTCATGAGGATAGGTGAAATCCATGGCTGTGTTGTTAGTGAACCTAGTGATAATGGCTTCAGCAATATTGTTGAACATGGATACTGCATAACCATACTCTGTTAAAGCCTTAGCGTAGTCAACGTAGAATATGGCATAAAAGAATATGGCGAGGGATATCAGGGTTACCACTGTGAATAATATTACTCCAGCCAATATTTCGCTTACAGCTCTACTGCTTCTAACCATATCATACACTACCCCGTGAATAATGGTGAAACCAGTATCGCCGCCAGAGTTATTAGGGTCAGTAGTATGGCGTGGAATAATCCAGCTATCAATCTACCCGAGGATATTTTACCCGCGACAAGCCCCATGATATAGTTATTTAATACTATGCTAGGTAAGACCAGTCCAGCTGCCTGACCAAATGCCCCCACCTGCACCGGTAGTTTAGCCATGTAGCTAACCATGTATATTACTGTAACCGCTGAGAGTATCCCGCCCATGTATGGGACTATCATGAGGGTCCTTAGGCTCCTCTTCTTCTCATCCTCTATTGCTTCAACGCTCTCTGCGAACCATGCTAGGTTCTCAAGCACCTCTACTGTTCCTCCCCCGACTTCTATGGAGTCAGTGAGTATGAATAATAGTACCTGCCCCGTCCAAGACCTTATCTTCTTCATTAACTCATCAATAATTCTCCTTAATGGAACACCTATGCTTAGCTCCATAGCCGCCTTCCTAAGGTATTGGGTGAAGACACCGTAGTCCCTACTACTGAGCTCTATAATGCTTCTCTCAGGTGGTAACCCAGTTTTCCTTACCTCGACTAGGTCTCTGAGGAACCTTGTTATACCTCTCACCACCTTATACTCCCTTGATACATACAAATAGTAGATGAAGCCGGGTATGGTAGCTATAATTAACGCTGTTGATAAAGCTATAGTTGAGTACATGTAGTCGGGTGGGTTGCCCACGCCGAATAACAGGAGCATTTCCCCAATGAATTGGGTAACGGGGTTTAATCTCAATGGATTATATGGTGGAAGCATTAGGTAGAAGAATATACCGAATAATGAGAGGACTAGTATTATAGGTATAAAGGTGGCGAAGAACACCATGTAGGGCTTCCAATCCATATATGGATCCTTATACTGGAGTAGTTCGGCCAAATATATTATGACGCCGCTTAACAAAGGCATAACTATGTAAAGGAAGAAGAACATTCCCCCACTTGATAAACCAAAAGGCACCACCCCAGCAAATCCCGTGGTCACGAAGTATAGCACGGTAAAGCTTATCATGGTTAATAAAACCATGGCTAAGTAAGCCTCGAGGAGCCCACCAAGCCTGTCGGCAATAATTTTCATGCCGACAAGCATCTCGTTGAAGAGCAACCTAGATCTCTTATTGAGGTAATCAATAACGTCTCCCCCAGCCTTCACTGTGGCTATATAACCTGACAAAGTCTCCTTAACCCTAGAGCTAGCAACCCTCTGAGAGAGCTCATCGAAAGCCGTTAATGGATCCCTTCCGAGAACCCTGCTTAACAATATGAATCTCTGAGCCAGCTCACTACTCCTCTTAAATATAATACTGCCCCTCAAAACCCTCTCAAAAGCTATGTATGGCGAAAGACCACTCATAACCATCGTACTGAGATAAGCTGATAGAAACGGGAACTCTCCATCAATCGATGAAGCCCAGCTACTCGCGATGAGGGATGGGAGGGACACCATGAGTAATAAGACTATAGTGGGAAGAATGACCAGTATGATTACGAGGAGCGGGTTGTGAAATAAGAATACAGCCAAAACAATTAAAGATATTGATGCAACTAGGGAAACCAGGAACATGAAGCCCGTGAAAGACGCATAGACCTCTGAGTGAACGTGTATACCTGATTTCTTCACAGAGTCAGATATGTTTGGAAACCATTTTAAAATCCACTCACCGATCCAGTGGAAATGACGGTAGATCCAGTTCCAAAACCCCATAATATATACACCTACCACCACATCTAGACTTTCAACTTAACTTTAACTTAAAAATGCAGGCTTATTTATATTATTAACTAGTCTAATAAATATTTTGTAAGAGGTATACCCGTTAAACATAGCTAATATTTGGATATGGAGGTATCAAGCTTGAAATTAAAGATGCCATTGATTAAGCTGAGGAAGGAACCTGTGGAAAAGAAATCCGAAGCGAAGAAAGCGAAGATATTAAAGGAGAGTATTACAGCTATCGAGGAACTAGTACAGGTATCGACGAGAGATCCATCCTGGCGCATTCTCGATTCATACTACATATATAAGCCATTCGTTAAGATAACCATTGCTGAAACACCTAAGGGACCCATGTACTTCGTGGAGGAGCAGGGGCTGGACGAAGAAGATAAGATGGCTCTGGAGAAACTCTACGAGATCCTTATGGATGAGATAAGACCGCCCCAGAGAAGAGAGGATCTGGCTGATCTAAGGGGATACGTGTTTAAGGAGGTCGAGAGGATCGGTGAGAAATACCGTGAGAAACTGGGTATGGTTGGATCTAGAAGGCTTAAGGTGATGTATTATATCGAGAGGAATCTCCTCGGTTACGGCGTACTAGACCCGATAATGAAGGATCCCAATATAGAGGATATCTCCTGCAACGGCGTGGGGATACCAGTATTCGTCTGGCACAGGAAGTACGAGAGCATACCCTCCAACATCACATTCACCGCTGAGGAGGCATTGAATGAGCTGATAATGAAAATGGCTCATATGGCGGGTAAGCATATAAGCATAGCATACCCTATTCTAGACGCAATGCTACCCGAGAAACACCGTGTTGCAGCAACCTACGGTAGAGAGGTTTCCACCAAGGGGCCATCCTTCACTATACGTAAGTTCCGTGAGAAACCATTCAGCATCATAGAAGTTATCGAGCAGGGTAACATAGATGCTTTATCTGCAGCATACCTATGGATGCTTCTAGAGCATGGTAAGACATTCATGATTGCTGGTGGCACCGGTACAGGTAAAACAACAATGCTGAACGCGCTTTCAATGTTCATTAAGCCAGGTATGAAAATAGTGACAATCGAGGATACACCAGAACTAAACCTGCCCCATGTCAACTGGGTTCAGTTAACCAGCAGGGAAACCTATGTTGTGGGGACGCAGAGTCTTGGGACAAGTGTGAAGCTCTATGACCTGGTAAAGTTAAGCCTTAGATATAGGCCCGATTACGTGATTGTTGGAGAGGTGCGTGGCGAGGAGGCATCTGTATTATTCCAGGCAATGGCAACTGGGCACAGTGGTGCCAGCACCATCCATGCTGAAACACTTGACTACGCTATTAAAAGACTTACAAGCCCTCCGATGAATATCTCTCCAGCATATATGAAGCTTATGAATGTATTTATGCATATCCAGAGAGTGATCACTAGGGTGGAGAAAGGAGTGGTAAAGGTTAGGAGAAGAATAACCGTGGTACAGGAGGTCGAGGACTTTGAAAAATATAGGTCGATAAGCGTATGGGATCCGAGAACAGATACACATAAAGTAGGCCTGAAAGAGAGCATCCACCTAGAGGATGTCGCGGCAAAGAAAGGATGGGACCTGGAAGATGTCATAGAGGAGATAAAGAGGAGAGCACTTGTCCTCGAGTGGATGAAGGAGGAGGGGATTAAAGATGCCTGGGATGTCTCAAGAATAATCTTTGACTACTACTATGAGCCGCAACTAGTGTATGAGAAGGCTGTTAAACGATTGACAGAGATAAGAGGGGAGAGTAAGGAGAAGATCAGTGAGGAGATCACAGCAGAAACCAGGCCTGACGCTGGGTAGATTTAATAGCATTAAATCTCGCACCTAGAGGTTAGCCGATTAGTTGAAACTCTATTCTAACCTCCAAGCCCACCTCATGTAACTCCTTTAGTATCGGTAAATCCTTCTCTATATTAGTCTTTAATTCGCTATCTCTACATTTACCAAACAACCCCCTCTTTCTGAGCTTAACCTTAACCACTAATACCTCGTTGCTTAGATCGGTTGAGATATCATCAATCATCATACATCCATATAGTTCAGCTGTCTCACTTATAATATCTCTTAAATGCTTTACAAATCCCTTTAATCTATCTTGATCTATAGCTGGCGGGACAACTAGTTTCACAGTCTCGGTGATTCGATGAGCAGCCCCCTCTCCTGCTAGTGGGGCAGCTGGTTTCACACTCTCTATAGATTTACCACCGGGTTCTACAGGTTGTGTCACTTTTACTTCCCCAGCTTGCACACTAACCTGTGCTCCTGATTCCCCTTCTCTCTGCTTAGCTGTGAGGTTGAATACGCGGCACTCAATCATCGATGATGCAAGCTTTCTACTGAAATCCCTTAGAGCCATATACCCCGGTATTCTAATCGATGTCTCAAAATATTCGACTATTGACTTGATTACCCCGTCCTCGATTAGTATGGTGTAGCTGATGTCATCCCGGCAGGAGAGCAGGTAGGAGCCCTTTGAGAGCCTTGAAGAGATAAGTTCTACGAAATCAGCCAATGTAATGGTAACGGTTTCAACATACTGTCCTCTTAAAAATAATTCAGCCTCTTTAACAGGGTCTTCAAGTAAATTAAGACTACTTGGATCGTGTTTCAACCCTGTTAAATCCTGAAAATCGCTCAAAACATAATACACCTGTTCCCAGTATTTATCTAGATGAGATTTACTTATAAGGGTTCACTCCTAAATCAGGGAAGAATAAGGATTGTAGTGTGGTTCACCATGAGTAATACATTGATAATAACACACACAGACATGGATGGCGTTGCATCGGCAGCACTATACATATATTTAAATAATCTAAGGGACTACCGTGTATACTTCGCTGAGCCATATAACCTCAACGAAGCACTCGAGAGGAATAATGGCAAAGAATATTCGAATATAGTAATCACAGACATAGGGGTTAATCCAACAGTATTCGAGAGAGTTAAGGAACTACTAGACAATTATCGTAGAAGAGGGAGCAGGATATACTGGTTCGACCACCATGTATGGAGCACCAAGTGGATCCAGGAGGTGAGAAGCATAGGGGTTGAACTATACATTGATGAATCCACATGTGCCACAGGAGTGGTATACAAGTATAGTAAGCACGGGGTAGACGCTAATGAAGACTTCGTCTCCAACCTTGTCAACGGAGTTTGCGCAGGCGACTTATGGAGATTCGATCACTGGCTGGGCCCATACTATATAAGGCTGATCAGGAGAAAGGATAGCAATGAGTGGAGAAGACGGGTCCTCAGCAGGCTTACCGAAGGCGTCTACTGGGATCCATCCTTCAATGAAAAAATCTCAGCCACAATAGACTTGGAACTAGGGTTGTTCAGAGATGATATTAGAAAAATCATCAGAGAGATGAATGGTTTCAGGGTATGTATCGTTGAGTCAAATGAGAATGTGGAAAATAGTTTCCTGGCCTCATTTATAATGGGGCGCTTCAACACCGATGTTGCTGTCATCGCCTCAAGCGATGGAAAACTAAGCTTTAGAAGCAGAGGTGTAAACGTGAGGGATATAGCAGTAGCACTGGGGGGAGGCGGGCATCTAACCGCTTCAGGGGCCAGGGTCAATATACCATGGAGGATCAGGGTTTTATCCAAGATTTCGAGGGAAGCATTGTTAAAACATATTGCCAGTAGAATAGAAGAGTACTCAAGGCTTTTACAGCCAATTTAACCACACAGGGGTTTAAGAAGGAAGATCTCGCCGTCAGGAGCCTTGAATGAGACAGCTTCTCCTCTAGCATACTCCATTGCAACAATAGAAGCTATTAAAGCGTCCTCCTCATCCCTGGTTAGGCCAGTTCTAGCTGGGAGACTCATCTTCTCTGCTAACTCATAAATGCTCCTACATCCACTTGACTTTAAAGCACTCCGTGGATGAGTCTCTACGACTCTAATACCCATATTGAAAAGTATTCTAGATAATCTAGCAGCCCTCTCATAGAGGAGCCTCATACCATGCCAACCCGGGGGCAATACCCTGTATCCATTATTCAGGAGTAAGAGATCCACTTCACGGTAACCATGGCCAGGCGTTAAGGGGGCGTCTAGTGCAACTATATTGGGCTTAAATGTCCCCAGTAAATCAATTATTTCTCCATCACTGTAAAGGACTCCTATAAAAACTATTCTGGCCCTACCGTTGTGCTTGATTAATGCTACGCCTGTTGGATTCCTCGGTGAACCAGCTAGATCTATACCAGCATATATCACCATTTAACTCTTTCTCCCTTATTGAATCCTATTATCCTCCTGTATTCTTCAACCATATCTTCAACCATCCCCATCCAGCTTGGTAGCTCGTTAGGCGTCGAGGGGTATTTATCAAGATATAGCTCGCTTGCCTTCTTCATGTAGTTTCTCACAATCCTTAACTGGTTTAGCAGGCTCGGCCTACTTAAGGCTCTCAACACTGAGAGTATCATGTGAGTTATTTTCTCACCTAACTCGCCTTTAACGCCTATATCATAGACGGATGCACCGTCAACGATCTTATTCGCCATCAACCATTCGAAATCCTCATTGGAGAGCTTCTGCATATACATCCTTAGGATATCTAGTCCTGCTTGCTTAGCCCCATAGGCCCTCATATACTCTATGTTTGCCTCCCACATTGTCTTCTCACTGACCTCTCCCTGCTCAAGGGCGTCCCCTACATGTCTAGCTACTATATCAGCTGCCTCCAGTGATGAACCTATGCCACCTCCATGCACAGGGTTTACTGTATATGCTGCATCACCAACAACACCGACGTTCCTCCAGACCATGGTTGGCAGCGGTCTCCGTGTAGGTACGATTCCTCCTCCTGCATGTAGCACTTTACCATTGAATCTTTGTCTGAGGTACTTATCATAGTTATGCCTTGGATTGTGGAGTCCATTCCATATTACTCCCAACCCGACATTGATCACCCTGCCATCACGTGACTTGGGGAAGAGCCACCAGTAGCCGCCTGGGGCTATAATAGTGTTCAAGTATATTACAGCGTAATCCCTATCCTCCTCCCTTACACCGCCATCGTACTCTACTACCTCTCTATAAGCTATATTGAAGTCTGTTGTATAGGGTTTATCAGAAATAGGCCATGTCTCGGGAAGCCTGCTCCTTAAAGCTGGTTTTGAGCCGCTTGCATCAATGAATGCTTCTGCCTCTAATTCCACTGTGCCTCCGCCAACCTTCTTTGCTATAATAGAACCTACCCTATCACCCATCATATTCACCCCTATGACACTATGCTGGTCGAGTAATTCCACACCCCTATCAAACGCCTGCTTAAGCAGCCATTGTCCCAGTTTAACCCTGTTAACGCTTACTCCCTCACCGGGAACAATTATCTCATGCCTCTCGCTTGGACTATATATCTTCACTCCCCTGTAGACATGGTCTATGATGTCTTCAGGCAGCTTCAACCCTATGTGCTGGAAATGATGTACACCTATCGCGTCTCCGCATGTCTTATCCCCTATTTTACTGGCTGGCTTGCTCTCCACTAACGCGACCCTGAACCCCTTTGAAGCCAAGACTAATGAGGAGTATAATCCAGCAACACCAGCTCCCACAACTACTACATCATACTTCAAAGCACTGGCACCCCTTATAATACTTAACTATGTTATAGTTAAATAAAAATAAAAAGCACTCCGGTTAGGGGCATGAATAATCTATTATCCTATGGCAGAGTCCTTAAAAGCATCCCCTCAACTATCACTGGCTGTAGGTCTCTCAGAAGCTTCACAGCTGTCTCAAGTCTTGACGCGCTGTCACTATATAACGTTATTAATGGATCACCCTTGTTAACCCTGTAGCCTACCTTTGCATGGAGTTTCACGCCAGCTCTTTTATCATAGGGGGCTCCACACGCCTTAGCTATTAGAGAGATAGCAGTGTTATCTATATGTGTAACAGCTCCCTCAAGCGGTGAGGTGAGAGTATATGTGTGAGAGCCTATGGGTATATCGCTTGGCTTGGTCTCAGGGTTCCCTCCTTGAGCCTCTATTATCTGCTTGAACTTCTCATATGCCTTACCGGATACGAATATCTCCCTAGCCACCTCCTCACCCTGCCCAGGCTGAACCCTCCCGCTTAACTCCATAACTAATCCAGCTAGGAGTATGGCTTTATCAATAAGGCTCCTGCTTCCCTTTCTCTCAATAAGGGCTTCTAGAGCTTCTCTCGCCTCTAGGGCCGGGCCAACCGATGTACCTATGGGTTGCCCACCATAGGTTAAGGCGACCCTCATTGCAACCCCTAGTAAACCGGCTTGCCTTATGAATAATCCTGCCAATTTTTCAGCAAGAGAAACCTTTTCAACCTTTGCCCCACGCCCCACTGGTATATCTATCACTAGTCTCTCCACACCCATAGCGAGCTTTTTGGATAATATACTTGCAACCATTTGTTGCTCGGGATCTATGGAGAGCCTTCTCTCAATATTAACAAATATATCGTCCGCTGGAGCCAGATTAAGCCTACCTCCCCAGGCTAAAACGCCTTTAACCTTCCTAGCTATCTCAACTATCTCATCGATCGTTAGATCAACCCTAGCTAAGACCTCCATAGTATCAGCTGTGCCAGCCGGGCTCGTTATGGCTCTACTACTGGTTTTAGGTATTAATAACCCTGAAGCGGCAACTATTGGTACTGTTATCAAAGCCACCTTACTATTACCAGGTACCCCTCCAATACTATGCACATCGTATACCGTCTCCTCAAATATGAGTTTACTTCCCGTTTCAACCATTGCTTTAACAAGATAGCTTAATTCCTCCTCGCTTAACTCATTGTAGAGCTGACTAATGAGGAAAGCCGCTATCTCAGCCTCGCCATAGATCCCGTTCACAACATCCTGTATAATACTCTTCATCTCGCTCTCAGAGAGCTTAACACCACTTATCCTCTTCTTTAACGCATTGAAGCTAGCCGGTAACCCAATGGGTTTAACACCAACCATATCTCCTTCTGAAACCCTTAGCGTCGAAGCCGTCTGCGTTGATAAAGCTACTACACCGGGTTGAGTAACCGTCCTACTAGTTATAACCATTGCATAAGCCGAGTAGTCTCCAGCAGTAACTAAAACAATGTTGTTTGTAACTACACCTAATTCCTCAGCATCACCACTATTCATTATAATTAAATTCCTATGTATATCCAGGTCAATTATTTTTACATTAAATAGCTTAGACTTACTCTCAAACCCCATTACTATCCCACCCTAATCCCATGCACCGGGCAAAAAGAGCTATGATTACCCATAAGAGTTTTTAAACATTTACAATTGAAAGCCCCCGTCTTTTAGGGTGGGGTTGGAGATTTACGGGTTTTGTTTTCTCTTGTGTTTCTTGGTGATGAGTCTTTAGTGTTTACGAGCCTCAGCTATATTCGAGGCGGTGATCACTGGAAACCATAGCCCCGCGCCCGGTCTCGGGCGCGGGGCTAAACCAGGCAAGAGCCTGGAATGAAGCCCCAAACCATCCCACAAAACCCTACCCTAAAGGGCAGTGAGGAGGTCAGACACACCTCCGAGAGGGGCTGGAATCTTTTTGATGTTTGTTGGTGTTTAGAGGAGGGGTTTATATGGGTTGGTGGGCTGGGTGGAGTCCCCCTAGGTGAAACCATGAACATAGTATAATTAGAGCGAACACCTAGGGAGAAACAGAGTGGCCCCACTCCTTAAAAGCTATTCCTAGAAGATGTTGCTTACGGGGCATATATGAGTGAGTTAGAGAATATCAGTAAAGTTATAGTGGAGATACAATTGGATTTCAGCGGGGAGAGCGATGAAGCGTTGAGGCTCTTATTCCAGGTAGCTGAGGAACTCTTAGACAGGGATGGCATATGGGTTGAAATAATACCCGTCCACATATGGCTGGACGATCCCTTGGAAGCTGAATCCATGGATCTACCACGCATATTCATAAACGGCAAGCTACGCTTTATTGGGAAAGTTCCCTCTAAGAAGGAGTTAAAGTCAGCCATAATGGAGCGTGTTGGAGTAACCCCTGTTAATAAAGAGGAAAGCGGTATCAATGTAACCAGACTATATGATGGCGGAGTAGGCGATGCCGTCCTGATCGCATAGGGGACTTTATCCTCTTTACACGTCTAACCCTGCTCTTCTCAATATATTTATGATTTAAATAATGAATCAATTACTTAAAATAGTTAAAGTGTCTTGGTGAAAATATATTCAAAAAATATATAAGGGGATTTAAACAAAGATATTATTGCAGAGCCGCCCACCATCATGGGAGAAAAGCAAGTATACAGTATTACAATAATTATTTTTAAGTAATATGCTGTTTTCAGTGTTTAAAACATACACGAGTAAAGCGGACAATTTAGAATACGGTGCCGACCCAGCTGATGAGGCATCGAGATGTCAGTAATTTAGGAAGATGGTGGGTGGCGATGAAGCATTTTTCTCCTTAAGCCACATGCCTGTCTCCTCATAACCTTCCCAATATCCTTAATGAAGTTGCTGTAGGGCTTATAGTCTCTACAGTGTTGCTTGGCAACACGTGAATCGGCTTAGTCCATTCGTGCAATCACTATAGTTCCTCCAAGTATATCTTTAAGCTTCTTTAAAGCCCTATACGTACACCTCCTTCGCTACCCTCTTAGCTACTTCTAAGATCTTGTTAAGCACCTCATCTAGACGTACGCTGGTGTTACACTCACATCATCACCTCTTTCTAGGTTTTACTCTGGTGACGAACTTAGATTTCTTATCACCGGGTGTTTTGAAGACTAAGGAGAGATGAAGCCATAAGGAGAAGTACCACGTGGAGATAGGAAAGTCCATAGTTGATCCTCAGGTGGGCTTCTACGATTTACGTTCAGAGGAGTGTTGGCATACGATTTCGGCTACTTAAGCGAAATAGCTATAATAATTATATAGAAACATCATGTGATCTAATTCATGTAGTCAGTTAGTTTCCTGTCTTTGGATCTAACAGCTTTTGTGAAGTTTTCTAATCTCTTGATTAGTTCTTCATCTATTTTCGCTATCTCTTTTGATTTAAGGTATTGAATGGGTTTTCAATGTTTTGCCATCCACGTCCACTAAATAAGGTTCTCAAGGTATCTGTTTCTGCTACAATGTTCTTTATGTTCATTTGTTTAACTATCCTCTCTATGAAATGCCTTGTCCTGTTCTCATATATGAGCTTCTTAATCTCTTCAATGCCCTGAATCGATACTGCTGGGTTTGTAAGCATCTTGTCTATGCTTATGTAGGTGTACCTCTTTCCATTTAACAATTTTTGCTTCTTTATAGATTCATCTCTACACAACTTCTCTATAACTTCTCAGAGCATATACTTCCTTTTGCGGTTAGCGCCAAACACATCTAGTTGTGCAAAGTAGGAGGCCGGATCTCTCGCTGGCAACTCTTCGTACTTCTTTGCAACTCTACTATATTTCACGTTAACGCCGTAGACTGCGTCTGCCCCTGAAATCTCTTCTCGTAGATTCTTCACATAGTCTAGAACGTAGTTATGGATGGTAACTTGGATATGGGATTGGAGCTGTTATAGTCTACACATAGAAGGTTAGGTACCATGTCATTGCTTTTGCTAAGCATAATTTATATACATCTTAATTATTATCGTAGTAGCAATAGTATTTACTAGGAGAAAACACTAATAGACCCAGCAAACAGAAGCTTCAAATCAACTTTCTACATCTAATAACTTAAAAATTAAACGCGTAATACAGCCAGCTACAGGAACATCTACGGCTTTCCAATCCGTTTCAATTCGTTTGTCCCCAGAGGGTCATACCATGTAGTCTAATGTCGGGTTTACATAGATACACACGATCTCCATTAATCCTCCTCTTCACTAGACTTACTAACTACACTCTCAATCCTCCTATGCCATCCCCTTACATGATATGTTTTCAGGTGTGAGATGAGATCATCTACTGTGAAGAAATAGGAGTTCTCGAATTGATAGTTCTCAGGTGGTTTACCACCTAGGCAGCTTGACACGGCATGTATACATATAGGGCATGCTATTAACCCAGTGTATCTATCCCTGCATGTCTTAATCACTATTCCATCTACATTTATCTCGAAGGGCTCCCATTTGGGCTCCCAGGTATATGCCACACAGCATCACCTCAGCCGGTTGATCCCTCCTCATTCCGGGGACTCAGTTGTGGGCATTCATCACTGCTTCTTAACCATCTAGCATAGTCTCTTAAAAGATTGAATAATAACTGTGCCTTATTCAATCTGTATTCCACAATGTATCTTGGTAACCCATATCGCTGTGTGAGAAACCTGGTTGAGGCCTTTCTAAGGAACTCTAACTCTCTAATCAGGCTTTCCTCGTGTCTAAACCCCATTCTAATACTCCACCTAAACGTATTTAAGCTGAATAATACTATTCGAGTAGTTCTCCAGAGTGAAGCTGTTGGAGTCGAGCCTGACTATACTATAGCCCTTCACATGCTTCAAGAACTCGTCAATAGGCTTCAACGGCAGTGAGACACCCGTGAACCAGTAGTGTATTGGTAGTATGTTTACGGGTCTCACCTCCTCTACTATGCTCCACGCCTCCTCGGGCTCTATGGTAAAAGTACCTCCAACCGGGATGGCTAGTAAGTCTACTCCCTTAAGCCTGGAGATTATATCCCAGCCAGGTTTCTCACCTAGATCCCCTAGATGCGCGATCCTCTTGTTGCTGACTTCCACTATGTATACGGTATTCTCACCCCTCCTCCTCCCTCTTTGTTTATCATGGTATGTTGGCAGGCCGGTTATCTTTACATCATCTATCACGACTTCGCCCCTGAAAGACTTCAGGATCCTAGTCTTCACCTTGTCTCTGGCGACAACGTCCACTGCATTATGGTCGAAGTGATCATGCGTGACCAGTACAAGGTCTGCCTTAACCTCAGGCCTCTTTATTCCTATACTGTATCCATCATGGGGATCGATTACAATAGTGTATCCATCATCCCTCCTTAAGGATATACATGCATGGCCATACCATGTTACCGGGAGCATCAGCCTTTACCCCCTTCAACGTATATATTACCTCTACATGTTTTTATCTTTAACTAGTGCAGGTGTTTCTAGTGTTGGATCTAGCCATAGTATTAATGATAACACTGCCACAACTATGGTTTTACATAGTATACGCCGTGTTCGCTTGGAGAGCCGCCAACTGTAGACAGCATACTACTAGCTGTAATCCCGGAGAAGCCAGTATATCATTCATAATCCCAGTAAGGCGTGAGCCGTTGGAATACCTTGAGCAAGCAGTAGAATACATACATGGCCTCGGCATCCGGGACTATGAGATCATAATTGTATCGGATGATGACGAGGGCTTCAAACAGGTGTTTTTCGACAAGCTCTATGAATGGAGAAGAAGAGGATTAAACGTTTGGATTATATGGAGGAGTAGACCAGTAGGGTATCGTACAGGTGCTTTAAACACAGCCCTCTGGCTCTCGAGGGGTGACTACATATACGTGTTGGACGTGGATTCCAGACTCGATAAATGCCTCCTAGACTGTGCCATGGAAATACTTAGTTCACATGAAGACACAGTAGCCGTTGTAGGGAGATGGGAACCATTGAACCTCGATACCAGGTTAAGCGAGGCACTGGGTTACTCGATGAGGTTTATTGTTGGAGCCATATATCATGGTAGAAACTGTATGGGTTTAAACGTGTTCCCACTTGGCACCGGCACCCTCTTCAAGTCCAGGTATCTTAAGGAGATCCTGAATGGATGGGATCAGGAGAGGATACAGGATGATATGGAGATCGGCTCTAGAATAATGTATCACGGATTAAAGGTTAGATACCTCAGCGACTGCGCCGTCTACGTTGAAAACCCCTCCACGTATAAGGCACTACGGATCCAGCAGTCTAGATGGGCTTACGGAGCCACTGATGTATTGATTGCAAGGTGGAGGCATATCCTTGGCTCTAGGCAAGGAGTTCTAGGGAAGATCGAGGCCATACTCTTTCTCTCGCAGTACGTTGTGCCCTCAATAGTATTCCTTGGAACAGTAATGCTTGCGGTAAATGCCTTCATAAAGCCATTCGATGTGTTAATGAGGCATGCCTACTTGATCATAGCGCTAGCTATCTCGCAATGGTTTTTCGGCAGATACTACTATAGAGAGGTGAAGAGACATATCGGCTCAAGTTGGAGGACCCTTGTGAACATGGGGAGAAGCGCAGCTGTAACAACTGCTTTATCACCTTACTACCTGTACTCGACTCTTAAAGCCCTGTTAAGGATCAGGGTTCAATACGCTAGAACACCTAAGGGAATGTATCAGCTGAGTTCATCCAGGATTAGAATACCATGGGAGCTAATACTAGCCGTCCTCTACGCTGTCACAGGAATAATATATTTACTCAATAATGCTATCCTCTCAGGCCTATGGTTGATTGCCAACTCCAGTGCATATAGCTATGTTGTTTATAGGTGGCGTAAAGATGTATTCTTCAATTAGTAGTGCCTACACTGGTTGAAAAATTAAGTAATAGGTGGGGGAAATGACTATAAGCGTATTTAATGGGGATTTCACAGTTGCGGAGGCCATGGATGGATTAAGACCATATGTAAAGGAATGGTTCACCAGGAAATACAGGGAACCAACGCCCGTTCAGAGGAAGACCATACCCCTCGTTAAAGAAGGGTTTAACATACTGGTTTCAAGCCCTACTGGAACCGGTAAGACCCTGGCAGTCTTCCTCGGGATAATAGATAATATCTACAAGCAATATGAGGAAACAGGTAAGATGCCTGAAGGTATTTACGTGGTATATGTGAGCCCGCTTAGAGCACTTAACAACGACATGAGGAAGAACCTGTTGGATCCAATTGAAGGCATTGTTAACGAGGCAAGGCGCATGGGACTGGAACTCCCCCCTATAAAGATAGCTGTTAGAACCAGCGATACCACTCAGAGCGAGAAGCAACGCATGAACAGGGATCCCCCGCACATATTGATAACGACCCCTGAGAGCCTTGCAATATCGTTGAATGCCCCTAAGTTTAGGGAGAAGCTAGCTAACACTAGGATACTCGTGGTCGACGAAATACATGAACTAGCCTCAAGTAAGAGGGGGAGTCATCTAGCTGTAAGTATAGAGAGACTTGAGAACCTAGCCGGAAGGCCCCTCCAAAGAATTGGGTTAAGCGCAACGATATCTCCTCTTGAAGAAGTTGTATTATTCCTAGCCGGTTACAATGATAAAGGAGAGCCCCGGGACTGCATTATAGTTGATGCTAGATTCGATAAGAAGATGGATATAAGGGTTGTTTCCCCAATCAGGGATTTAGCGCGAGCATCCGCCGAGGAAATCAATGAGTCAATATATGGAGAACTGAAGAAGATAATATCAAGGCACCGTACAACACTAGTATTCACCAACACTAGGAGCGCTACCGAGAGAGTAGTATTCAAGCTCAGGAAGATCTTTGAGAAGGAGGGAGTAATAGATATAGATGATATAGAGGCACACCATAGTAGTCTAAGCAGGGATACCAGGATTGAGATAGAGAATAAGCTTAAGAACGGGGAATTAAGAGCCATAGTGAGCTCGACATCACTGGAGCTCGGGATAGACATAGGCTACATCGATATCGTGGTCTTGCTTAGCTCCCCTAAGAGCGTTACAAGGCTTCTACAGAGAATTGGGAGGGCTGGACACCATATCAGGGAGGTTAGTAAGGGTAGGATAATTGTAGTAGACCGCGATGACCTACTTGAGTGCACTGTACTATCTAAACTAGCCCTCGAGAGGAAGATAGATAGGATCAGGATACCGCGTAATCCACTTGACGTCCTCGCCCAACACATCGTTGGAATGGCGTTAGAGCGGAAATGGAGGATCAATGAAGCCTATAGTCTTGTGAAGAGAACATATACATTCCATGATCTAAGCTACGATGACTTCCTCTCGACGCTGAGATACTTGGCTGGACAACTGGGAGATTTCTACGAGTATCAAAGAGTCTACTCCAAGATATGGCTGGATGAAGAAGAAGGCGTATTCGGCAGGAAGAAATCCACACGAATGATATACTATCAAAACATAGGGGTTATACCAGATGAAAGTAAAGTACACGTGTTCACGGTGGATAATAAGTACGTTGGAGACCTCGAGGAGGGATTCGTAGAGTACTTATCACAGGGAGACTTATTCGTGCTAGGTGGTAGAGTATATGAGTACCTATATAGCAGGGGTCTCAAGGTCGTGGTTAAGCCGGCGGATGGACAAAGACCCACGGTTCCCTCCTGGTTCAGCGAGATGCTGCCCCTCTCCTATGACTCAGCCAGGGAGGTTGGATGCTTTAGACGTGTAATCGCTGAAATGCTTGATGAGAAGGACCGTGAAGAAGTGGTCGAGTACCTTGTAAAGGAGTATAAGCTACAAAAACATGCGGCTGAGACTATTTGCGACTACATAATGGATCAAAAGCTCTATACAAAGGGACTCGTGCCTTCAGATAAATTGATACTTATAGAAATATATGATGAGCCAACACGGAGAAATATAATCGTACACTCGATCTTTGGACGAAAAGCAAACGACGCTCTTGCCAGGCTATATGCTTACACCGTGGGGCAGAGACTAGGGGTGAATATCAGGTTAACGGTAACCGATAACGGCTTCATGCTTACGATCCCCGGTCATCCGCAAGGCAAATGGGTTGAGTGGTTTAAATCAATACCACCGGATCAAGCGTGGGACATGCTGGAGAGAATTATTAGAAGAACAGATCTACTCAAACGGAGGTTCAGGCATACTGCTGTCAGGAGCTTTATGCTATTGAGAAAATACAGGGATACGGAGAAAAGCGTTAACAGGCTACAGGTTAATGCTGAGGAATTACTGAAGGCCGTCGAAGAGATACAGGGATTTCCGGTTCTCAAGGAGACTTATAGGGAGATCTTAATGGATTACATGCATATAGATGAAGCGATAGAGGTCCTTAGTATGGTCAGAAACGGGGAGATAGAGGTGGCACTACTAGGACCACTTGATGTACCAAGTCCCTTCGCGCATAGCATAGTCGTGCATGGATACAGTGACGTGGTGTTAATGGAGGATATGCGTAGAATGCTTATAAGACTCCACGAGCTCGTTAAGGAGAGGTTATCCAGTTCTAACATGGATACGTGGAATACCGTTAATTAAGTAGGATTATGTATTTAGAGATATAGGGATCGACTATGAGCCTGGAGGTACAGGGGCTTTCAGTGGCTGTAGACGATAGGATAGTACTTAGAGACATCTCATTAACAATTCCGCAGGGTGAGCTGCATATCATAATGGGCCCTAATGGCAGTGGGAAATCAACTCTCCTGGCATCATTAATGGGGCTACCCTACTTGAAAATTATTTCCGGCAGGATATACTTTGATGGAAGAGATATCACCAAGCTACCCCCGTATGAGAGGGCCAAGCTAGGTATCACTTTAGCACATCAGAACCCTCCAGAGGTCAAGGGAGTTAAGTTAAGGGAGATAGCGAGGTTCATGCTCGAGAAATATAGATGCGATGACTCAGCCATGTTTTCAAAGCTACTTAAAATAGATCCTTTACTGGATAGAGATCTCTTCCTTGGGTTCAGTGGAGGCGAGAAGAAGAGGGCTGAACTCTTTCTTTCACTACTGCAGTCGCCTAGGCTAGCTATGCTGGACGAACCCGACAGCGGTGTTGATGTGGAGAGTGCTGAGATCATTGCCCATGCAATAGAATTATTGATCCATAAGAAGAGCTCAGTTATACTTGTAACCCATACGGGCTTGATAACCAATAAGCTGAACAGAATAGATGGGGTCCATTTATTAATAGACGGTAGTATAGCCTACAGTGGCTCACCAGATGAAGTGCTCCCTGTAGTCTTCAAGTTTGGGTATAGGCGTGGAGTAGAAATTCTGAAGGGCGGTAAGAATGGTTAAATATAGTCTTGAGGAAGTTGAGAAAGCACTATATAAGCCATCCACTTACGGTCCCGACGTAGATTTAGGACTATATACTAGTGACTCAGCGAAGACGACTGAAATCAGTGGCAGAGACGAAATTCCCGTTGAAGCCAGGAAGGCTGGTGAGAGATTCGGTATAAACGTTGAATCAGCGATGTATATACAGGTTGATGAGTCAGCACTATACCGCTCACTTGAGAAGGCCCTTGGAAAATACGGTGTGAAAATAATGCCTACAAGGCTAGCTCTTGAGAAGACTGATCTAGGGAGGGAGGTTTCATGGAGGCTCATAGATCCACGTAGCGACAAGTATACGGCATCAGCCTTTCTTCATGGCGGTGAGGTAGGGTACTTTATCTATGTTCCGAGAGGGGTTAGGGTACCGGTTCCCATATATACCTGCCTAGCTATAACTAGTAACCGTAGAATACAGTACGCGCATAATATAGTATTCGTGGATGAGGGCGCCGAAGCCCACGTGGTAACAGGATGCGCCGTACCCCACGGGGTAAGGGAAGGCGTCCATATAGGTATTTCAGAGTTCTATGTCTCCAGGAACGCGAGGCTTACATTTACAATGATGCATGCATGGGCCGAAGGTATGCATATAAGGCCTCGTACAGCCGTGAGAGTTGAAGAGGGGGGTGAGTACGTTAGCTATTATATCATATATAGCCCGGTGGCGAGCCTGCAAACGTATCCAAGGGTAGAATTATCCACAGGAGCGAGAGCATACCTTGCATCAATCATAGCTGGCAGTGGTAATGGGATATATGATCAGGGTTCAGCCGCTATTCTACAGGGTAAGAATAGTTCAGCCGAAGTGGTTTCACGTGCCGTGGCCGGTGGGTATTCAGAAATATATGCCAGGGGCAGCATTGAGGCATTCGAGGCAGAGAGTAAGGGACATATAGAGTGTCTTGGATTACTTATCTCGGAGAACGCGTTAATATCCTCAATACCCATGATAACATCAAGGAAGCCAGGGGCTATTTTAACCCATGAAGCAGCCATAGGCATGATAGCTGAGAAGGAGATACAGTACTTGATGAGCAAGGGGTTCACTGAGGATGAGGCTAAATCAGTTCTTGTCAAAGGCTTCATGAGTATAAAGGCACCGGGTATACCATTAACTGTGGAGAGAGAAGTTGAAAGACTACTAGATATAATTACGAGGAGCGCTCTTGGCTGAGAGTTACCACCTTGTCTCCTTCACTCCAAGCATGTAGGCGATATTGTTCGCCGCCACGTGTAGGATGAATATTAACGCGAGCGTTGACAGCACGTAGTCGGGACGGCTTATAACATCCACTACACCGAGAAGAAGGTATGAGAGAGTCGTCATCAATGTAAAACTAAGCTGGTCAATTATAGGTAGAGGTCTCCCCGGTTTTAATCCAAGCCTTCGTTTTATAAAGGCCCCTACTAGGTCTCCGAGCATGCTTGAAACACCAGCTACTACTGAGAGTACTTGTATACAGGGATCCCTGAAGGCTATCCCCACGGCTGAACCAGTTAAATATGAGTTGATCACCCCTATTGCAAACCCCTCCCAGGTCTTGTGATTCCCTAGAATAGGTTTACCATCAATGAACAGTCTCCCCTTATCTATGACTTTATCACCCTTCACTAGTAGTGGAGAGGCATTAGCGATCATTGCTGGCAAGTAGTATTTAACGATCCAGGCAATATAGGACTCTATATCCATTCTATACCCTCCCTTGTTATTCTAAAGCGATGAATCTTCTCCCCGCCCATGTGCTTTGGCTTAACTATCCTAGCATATCTCACTGAGTCCCCTATATTTAGCTCTATTATCACGTCAAAGTAGTATTCTAATACAGGTTTACCCACAGGCTCACTCTCACCCTCCCGGGTTCTCACCTGTGCCGAGGCGAACATTTTTCCACCTGCATCCTCGACAACCCTCCTAATTGATGCCACCACGTATGCGAGCCTCGACATGGAATTCTCCGCTAGTGGTTCAAGCCTGAATAAGGAGTTTAAGCTATCTACGAAAATAACATTGGATCCATAGAGGTAGATTAATGTAGCTAGCTCAACAAGTTTATTGAAATCATATACCTCGGTGAATAATACATCACGGTATTTATCCGGGTTTACAGCCACCTTCTCATAGTGTAAGGTCTCCTCAGTGGACATATATAGGCACTTCACATTCCTGCAATAGTTACCGGCTATGGTTATCAGCATAGATGTCTTCCCAGAGCCGGCTACACCGTAAAACAATATTGTAGCTGCATTCCTGATCAATTCATCAATATCCCTGTTACCAGTATAAAACTCTATAAAAATCACCTTCCAAGTATTCTATGTATTGAGAGGAGTAATATTGGTGACTCACTGATTTGCAAAGGCGGCCATTGGTTATAGCCATATACGAGCCCAAGTGGTTTATACATGTACTCAGCGTTCTACGTGAGAGAAACATCTTTTTTAGCCATTACTATACCAGGGATGAAGTCCCATACGGTAGCATCCTATACACGGACTACTCACTGTTCTCTGAGGAGGTAGCCGGTAGAAGCGATATACTCGTCTTCTATGACCCTACCCATGACTGCAGGATCTTAGAGAAGGCTATCCTAGCCAGCTACTTGAAAGATATATATAATGAGCTAGTGGTCGGCGTGGATCCTGGTAGGCGAATAGGCTATATAGTGGTAGGTGACGGCGAATACATAATACATGGTATAGGAGAATACATAGACTTAATCCATGTGGTCAACTACTTGAAGAAGTGCGTACCCGCTGAGAGAATAATCATAAGAGTTGGCTCAAGACACAGAGGCATTGAATTAGCGTCAATACTTAAAAAAGACACAGGGGTGAAGGTGGAAGTTGTCAGTGAAGACGACACCACGCCTAGCTCCGTAAAGATTGATGACGCTAGGTTACTGGGGTCGAGGATAGGAAGGATAAAGCCGTTTAGAGAGAAAGACGTATATGCTGCCTACAAGATCGCCATGAAGAAGGGAATAGAGGTGGTTTAAACTGCCTCGTTTAAACCTCTCAAAGGGAGAGGCTGTCAGGGTATTCGGTCCTATGTCAATAAGCATCCTCAAGGGGTCTATTACTATATTGGGGAAAACAGTTAGAAGCGATGAGAAGGTGATCATCCATAGGTTCAGAAACTATATCATAGAGGCCCTTGAAGACGCCGAACTAGATATAGTCATGGCTAATGAATCCGATATACAGCCGGTCGATGTTGAAGATCCTTACAAGTTGAGAAACACCCTGGCCGTGGAAATAGTTTCAAGCGGGCTCAGGAAAATCATTGTGATAGGTGATACGGATTCAGGCAAGACGTCTTTCACCACACTTCTATTAAACACCGCGATCTCGGCTGGGTTAAAACCCTGCATAATCGATGGGGACATAGGGCAGGCCAATGTAGGGCCGCCGGGATTCATATCACTCGGAGTCCCCGTCAACCAGGTTCTCTGGAACACTGAGATCCCTGCCTACATAATGAGGTTCGTAGGCGATATCCGCCCACAGAACTATATCTACTTGATTCCAAGAGAACTCCGCTGGCTAGCTGAAAAGGCTGAATCATCGGGATGCAACATGGTTGTTATTGATACCGATGGATGGGTGAGGGATTCAGTTGCGATACACTACAAGCATTATTTAATCGAAGTAGTGGAACCGGACGCCCTCGTGGTTATCGGGAGTAAATTAAGCAGGTACTTTAAAAAGTATGAGAAGATAGGGGTAAAGGTGTATGAAGTGCCTGAGCCCCGTGTTAAGCGGGCCCGTAACAGGGAGGAAAGAAGACTCTTAAGAAGCATGAGGTACAGGGATTTCCTAGCTGATGCACCATTGAGAAAGATAGAAATGAACTCTGTACTTGTCACTGGTCACCCATTATTCCATGGATATCCTGTCGATGCATCTAGCTTGATCGACCTAATAGATGGTAGGGTAATATATGTGTCTCAGCTAATGGATGAGCTCCACGTCTACGGCTTCATAAAGACGTATAATGGCGAGGAGATCGCCAAGAGGCTTGGAGCTACAAAGGTAAAGATATATCAGCCAGGGTTCGAGAGAAATATCTATTGCGGGATTAGATCCCTAGGGGGATCAGATTATCCCTGCATAGTTGAGAAGCTGAGTTTCGAGGATAACACAGTGGTCATTAGAACCAGATATCAGGATAGAATAGATGTATTAAAACTCTCTCCCATTAAACTTAGAGATGACTACACAGAGGAGTTTATTGAGGTGTAACACTTGGATCTCAAAGCAGTTGAGAAACTAGCTGGTTTCCTCAACAAGGAAATACTTGACCTAGGCACAGTGAATCCAGAGTACACTGTAACCAGGGCAGCATGGAGGAACAGAGATAAGGTCATTGTTTTCAGAGTTAAGGGGAGGGAATGGGTAACTGGTTACTCTAACCTAGTTACTAGGAGACATGACATCTATAGGTTATTCAATGTAAGGAGTGATGAGGAATTATATAGGCTTATGGAGAAAGCATTAAACAATCCAATACACCTCGAGAAAGACGACTTCGAGAAATACTTTAAACGCGTTGACGGATTACTCGATACACTCCCATTCATAAAGTACTATAGGGAGGATGGGGGATACTATTTAACCAGTTCCGTCTTCATAGCATGCTATGAAACCTACTGTAACAGTAGTTTCCATAGAGTCATGTATCACAGTAATGAGAAAGCGACAGTTAGAATAGTTCCAAGACACCTATACTACATAGTTGGTAGGAGACATGAAGAGGGGGACGACGCTCCAGTCGCATTAGTCCTCGGATTAAACTCGTTTCAAGAGCTAGCTGCCGCAATGAACCCCCCGCTTGGTGTTTTCGAGGTCGGTGTGGGGGCTGCTCTAGGTGGTGGGAGTAAGGTTGTTGAGACACCATTGTTTAAAATACCTGTCCCGGCGGATTCCAGCATAATTGTTGAGGGCTTTATAACCCGTGATAGAGATAAAGAAGGGCCTTTCACAGATATATTAATGCTGGTGGATCAAGAGAGACGGGAACCCGTCTTCAAGCCTCTCGCCGTCTACGTATCCAGAGAGGAGTCTCCTGTGTTCCATGCCATAGTACCTGGTTCATGGGAGCATCAATTCTTAATGGGGTTCCCACGGGAACCCATAATATACAGTGCTGTAAAGAGAAGTGTGCCTGGTGTGAAATCCGTTAGACTGACCGAGGGAGGAAGTGGCTGGCTTAACGCTGTAATCTCTATAAAGCAGTCTTCCCCGGGTGAAGCGAAGCTGGCTGGACTAGCTGCGGTATCAGCGCATCCTAGCATTAAGCATGTCTTCGTTGTGGATGAGGATATAGATGTTGATGATCCATTGATGATTGAATGGGCGATGGCAACAAGGATGAAAGGCTCGAGCGATATAATAGTTCTAAGAGATGTTAAAGGCAGCACATTAGATCCCAGGAGCAGTGAAGGGGTTGGAGATAAGGTAATATTCATTGCTGTTAAGCCCTGGGGAGAACCCTGGGATAAATATAGGAGGGTTGGAATACCCTAATGTATTTAACACCTGAGCAAGAAGCAATGCTAAAAGGGGAGTATGGCTGGAGCACTGCGAAGGCTATGGAGATCATTGTTAAGGTAGGGGAATCCCTTGGCGCTGAAAACCTCGTTAAAATAGTGCACGCCCATATATCAGGTGTCTCATTCTCCAATATAGGTGAACATGGTACTAGATTTATAAGAGACTTCTATGAGAAGGGTGGGAGGGCAAGGGTATATACCACGATAAATCCTGGATGCGTTGACTATAGTGGCTTACAATCCATTATAGATAATAGCCTAATAAATGCTCAGAAAGACATCGATAACGCTCTCGTTAAGATGGGCTTCAACCCTGTATTCACATGTATACCATACTGGTATAGGCCTCCATCACCAGGAGAGCATTTAGCATGGGGCGAGAGTAGTGCAGTAATATTTGCGAACACATTCTACGGTGGATACACGAATAGGGAAGGGGGGCCTATCGCGCTGGCAGCAGCTATAACGGGTTACACATATAATGCTGGACTACACCTCTCAGAAAACCGGAGGGCTACAGTCCTTGTAACCACGGCACCTGATATCGATAGACAGGTCATTGGGGCCGTTGGATTATGGATAGGCGATAACATTAGGGAGATAACAGTTATCCCTTTTGCCAAGCATCTCACCTTTCCAGAGCTTAAGATACTCCTGGCATCCATGGCTGCCTCAGGCTCCCATGCAATGAGTGTTGTACCTGGTCTAACTCCTCGAGGAACCTATATCGAGGAAATCGAGGAAAAAATCGTGGTTGAAAAAAATAATATCGATAAATACATTGGGGATGAATATCCTAGGGGTAGCTTAGTGCTCGGGTATGTAGGGTGTCCCCATACAACGCTTATGGAGTTAATGGAGGTAGCCAGGCTCTTAGAGAGGTACGGCTCCCCGAGAAAGGGGAGACTACTACTCACCATTCCAGTCGAATACACGGAGAGATATAGGTTGTTGATCAACAGACTGAAGTCCAAGGGCGTAGAGATAGCGGCGGGCACATGTCCAGTGGTCTCTAGGCTACGGAGGAAATACGATGTCGTCGTAACCAATAGTGGTAAAGCGGCATTCTACCTCAGGAAAATACATGGGTTAAAGGTCCGGATAACAGGGCTTAGAGAGGTGATAGAATCTGTATACGCATAGCTGGCGCGTGAAACCAGTGGTAGACGGTGATTGTGAGGGTGAAGTAGTATTGGTGGACCAGTATATGAGCTTCCTCGGCGAGGTAGATCCAGTCCGTGGCATTGTAAAAACTGAGAAAGAGGAGATCAGTGTTGAAGGGAAAATACTTGTGTTCAAGGGTAGCAGAGGCAGTACCGTTGGTTCTTACGTTATCTACGCTATGAAGCAATACGGTAGGTCACCACTTTGTATGTTGGTTAAGGAGGTGGAGCCAATACTGATCGCTGGATGTGTTATCGCTGAAATACCCTTACTAGTGGTAGAGGAGTATGATGACTTCGCAGGCACCCTTAAAAATAAAAACCACCGATATGTAAGATACACCCGCGGCTCAGGGATCCTTTATGCATGGTAAGGGATGCTTTATTGTGCTGGAGGGACTCGATGGAGCCGGGAAAACAACGGTAGCACGTAGGCTTGTAGAGGATCTATCCAGTAGAGGGATCCCGGCTTCATACACTTATGAGCCAACAGATTCCGAAATAGTTAGAGTCATCAAGTCTACTTATAACAATTTAAGGGACGCGTACATCGATGCATTAGCATTTGCTCTGGATAGATTAATACATGTGAAAAACTGGGTTAAACCCCTTCTGGATAAGGGTGTAACGGTTATTTCCGATAGATACTTCTATAGTAGTGTTGCATATCAATCAGCTAGTGGAGCACCGTTTGAATGGGTTATAGAGGTAAATAAGTTCGCCATGAAGCCTGATGTAGCAATCTACCTTGACATAGAGCCTGAAGAGGGTTTATCCAGGAAGTACATGCATACATCAAGGTTTCCAGAGTACGAGGAGAAGGAGTTCCTACAAAGGGTTAGGAGCATGTATCTGAGAATGGTGGAGATGGGTCTCTTAATATATATTGATGCATCGAAACCCCTTAGTGAAGTATATGGTAGGATATGGGATATAGTATATGGGAGACTGATCAGTATGAACAGCCGGGTTTATGATACTTAAGCTTCTTTACGGGGTATCCTGCTTCCTAGCAATAATCTTTAATCGTGCAACCCTTTCAAGTACTTCAAGCCATTTAATTATCTCAGTTGAATCGATATCCGGCTCACTTATCAATGAATCGATGGCTCTAATAGCCGTTGCCTCCACCTTTTCCAGTAACATTGAGAGTGTCGCCCTTGAATAAACTTCCTTAGCCTCTTCATCGGTTTTAACCACATGTATCCTACCATGCAGAGGGCACACCACTTCTCCGCTTTTCAGCTTAAATAATGGTAAGTTGCATCCCTCCACTGGGCATGTCTCGGCAAGCATTACAGCACCTGATTTGAGTAGTTCAGCCATGATTTTTATTGGATCCTGGCTGGACATGCCTTCACCTCTATTCTTAAGATTTATTTATTTAATGGTTTTTAACCAGTAGTAACGTTATGTATTAGGAGTAATCATACTGATTAAGGTGATGGAATTGAGCAGGGTACTTGATAATGAGGTTAAACTAAGAAACGCCATATACTTACTGATGAGTATAGTTAATGATACAGCCGTTCCAAGGAATATTAGGAGGGCTGCAACAGAGGCATTAAACTACCTCAGGGATGAAAGATATACACCTGGTGTTAGAGCAGCAAATGCTGTAGGGGTTCTAGACCAGGTTAGCCAGGATCCCAATATGCCTTTAAGTGCTAGAACAAAGGTATGGCAGGTAATAGCCATACTTGAAACAATACATGATTAAATTAATAAACTATAGATCTACCAATGCCCTAGTGAATACTTCATGCATCTTTGAATTCTTCGAAATACCACGTTATAAATGCGATGGCTTAATTGGCTTGAAAACAATGTGGAAACATACTCGGTTTCAATACTCTATTACAAAGGGTTCCCCGAATTTCCCAAGGCTTATTTTTTCACCGGGTTTATTGTTCACAGGTATCGCTCTAAGTGCTATAGGCTTCGATTTAACCAAGCCAAGGGAGTAGGTGTCCATTACTAACCTGGCTAGTTTTTCAATGCCTGATGGAACAATAATCATGTCTACTCCAGCAACACATGTCGATGCATAGCGTAGAAAATCCCTTGCCTTAATTAAGCCCATGCCCCCATATTTGATTAGTAATGAATCCTCGGCGTATGGTAGCATCACCTCGTTGAAGCCTATTGCTCTACGCGGATCATAGTGTTCCTGTATAAGGTTGTTGACTACGTGCAAAATATAGTTGGCACCGGGCTCTAGGAGGCTGTAACCCAGCGACTCCAGTATTTTAACAACACTCTTCTCCATCCAGGGAGATAGGCTGTAATCTATTGAAACAGGGTAGCCGATATTATTCTCTATTACCTGGGCTATATTATTGAATAACCTGAATGCGTTGCGAATAGAGTTGGAGAGTGATGAGATATTATTAGTTTCCAGCATATCTGGGTAGAGAAAGGATAAGCCTATACTCCTAACACCCCTGCTGGATGAGTCAGGGAAATAAGGAGTATGAAATGACTCATTATGGAAACCTATGGCTATCCTCGTAGCGTTTAAGGGATCCTTCTCCGCTACACCATGTATAATTCTAGAGAAATGCCTTGCATCATCAATCGTGAAATCCCCCAGAGATGGCAGAACTGGAATGTAAACCCCATTACTGGTTAAATATTCAGCATCCCTGACCCCTATCCTCCTTAAACTTACATAGCCCGCGCTGACTAGTATATCCTTATCACTAGCTATGTCGGGGAGCTTCACTAATTCATCCATGCTTAAGCTCTGCATTGAGATACGCTTTGTGAAAACCTCTAGGTTCAATTCCTTAGCTATCTCACTAATCCTGCCTAATACCTCTACACCGAGCTGGTATTCCTCCCTAATGTTACTGCTTTTACCAATGAAGAAAGTTGCAGCGCGAATAACTATTTTCTCCATAAATCCACCCTGCTATCTTTAAATACGTTCCTCCTATTTAAGAAAACGGTGTAAACAGGTGGGTAGTCATGGTGACTAGTCTTAAAGGTAGACACTTCCTAACGCTAGCCGAGTATAGTAGGGAAGAATTATTATTTATGATCAGGACAGCAATGCAGTTCAAGCAGAGGTATCTAGCTGGAGAGAGGATAATACCCCTGCTGGTGGGGCGTCACCTAGCGATGATTTTCGAGAAACCCAGTACTAGAACTAGGATCAGCTTTGAAACAGCCATGAAGGAGCTGGGAGGCGACGCTATATACTTGAGCGCCAGCGAGCTACAATTAGCCAGAGGCGAGACCATCGAGGACACTGCACGTGTTTTATCAAGGTATGTCGATGTGATAATGGCCCGCGTTTATGAACACTATAAGATCGAGAAGCTCGCACAGTACAGTAGGGTCCCAGTAATAAATGGGCTAAGTGATCTACATCACCCAGCCCAAGCACTAAGCGATGTCTTAACAATAATGGAGAAAAAAGGCGGGGATATCACTAGGCTGAAAATAGTTTTCGTTGGTGATGGAGGCGATAATGTCCTACATAGCCTGATGCTCGCCACAGGGATACTAGGCGGAAAGATAATCATTGCCTCGCCCAAAGGCTATGAGCCACATCCAAGTGTTGTAAAACTTTTCAATGAACATGCCTCACCGAATGGGGGCTCCTATGAGATAGAGAGAGATCCATTTAAAGCAGTTGAAAATGCTGACGTAGTATACACTGATGTATGGGTCAGCATGGGACAGGAAAAGGAGAAGGAGAAGAGGATAAAGGATCTAGAACCATACAGGGTCACAGTAGAGTTAATGAACCATGCAAAGCCAGACGCGATATTCATGCATTGTTTACCAGCTCATAGAGGAGAAGAAGTAGTCAACGAAGTCATTGATGGTAAATGGAGTGTTGTATGGGATCAAGCAGAAAACAGGAAGCACGCACAGAAAGCAATACTAGCCCTCCTAACTCCATAGAGATTATCCCATTAAGGTTTTTTACTACATTCTATCATACCGTTACTAGTCAGGACCATGATAGATGGGTGCTGTGAATGAGTGTTAATGAAGCCGTGTCTAATACTATTTACAAGGTATACGAGTACTTTATGCAACATCCAAGGGCAGCAAAAACCATTATGTATATTCTTCTAGCACTTATATTGGTGTATGGTGTATACGTGAGGTTTTCACCGTATTGGTTGAACGGCTTCGAATTCTTCGAATTTGATAGCTACATAGAGTATTGGCAAGCCAAGTACGTGTATGAGAATGGCTTACTCTCATGGTACACGCTTACCAGGGATAACCCTGCAACGCATATATTCTGGTATCCATGGGGTAGGGATATAATCTACACTAGCTACCCGTTTCTACCAATATGGACTGGTACAACGTATCATTTAGTGGAAGGCCTAGGGTTAACGCTGAAAGAGTGGGGAATACTGCAACCACTTATATTCGCCGCTATAGGTATAATCCTTGCATACATAACTGGTAGAGAGCTCTCAAATGGTAATAGAATAGCTGGTTTAATAGCAGCACTGCTTATAGCTATACTACCCGCTGCAACTGAGAGAACAGTTATAGGGTACATCGAGAAAGAAGGCGTTGCAATTGTCCCCTTACTACTCTACATCTATTTCTATAGTAAGTTGGCGAAGTCCATTAATAGGGATGAGTCGAGCCTGAGGAAGGCGTTATACACAGTCCTATCAGGGTTCTTCCTTGCAGTAGTAGGGTGGTTATGGGGTGGCTACGTCTTTATACTTGGTACAATGGTTGCATTCACCATACTATATCCGCTTCTAACTAGAAGCGGTGTCACAAGGGAATTTCTCATATATCAGGTGGGATTAATAGTGTTATCTATGGTCTTCGTGATGCCCTCGCCAGCTAACGCGTCAAACCTGGGGGTGTACCCGTTTAACCCACGGGAGCTTGGTACGGCATTATTATCCACCCTGATACTCCCCGTTATATACTATCTATTCAACACCGAGTACAAGAAGCTAGGGTTCAAAAAACCTCTTTTAACAAAGGGAAGATACTTTATTCTACTAGTATTGCTAGTTATTGGAGGAGCTGTGCTAATTACGCGTGGCTACATACCTATTGGCGGTAGGCTTGCATGGGCTCTTGGACTGAGATTTATACCGGCAACACCCCTTGTAGAAAGCATTGCTGAGCACCAGTCGCCGCTTTCAAGCTATAGTACCCTGGTAGGTATGCTGCATTCATGGGGGGTTTACCCTTGGCTATTCTACGCATCCCCATTGATCCTAAGCATAATAGGAGCTCTTTACTTCATCTACCGTGGGGAACCTGATAAATTATATGTATCCATAGCATTCTTGCTAGCATTCTACTCGTATCTTAATGCAGCCTACATGATAGCTATAGCCGCTTATTTCGGTACATTGGTTATGGGAGTCTTCATCGGGAGGTTATTCGAATACATAATGCCAACATCCCAGGAGTTAATAGATAGAAGAAAAGGGCGTGTCAGATATAGGCAGACCCGGGGGTACCGGGTGATCGTGCTAGCTATACTAGTACTAGCCCTGATCAATATAGGGTACGCCGGTTACACGGACTACGCATCGAATACAAGCATGATCTACACGTTAAAGGCTGGTGTCTCGGGGCTCCCCTTCTACACTGATTCCTGGTATAAGGCTGTTGAATTAATGAGAAGCCTGCCCAATGATTCCCTTGTAATAGCATGGTGGGATTATGGATATGGTATATCCGTGGATGGTGGTAAAGCCAGTGTAGCAGATGGTTCAACACTCAATGAAACGCAAATAGGTATTATTGGCTTAATAATGTCATCCATTAATACCAGTACTTCCTTCGAGCTCGCTGGGCTCTTTAACCCTCCATTAAACAACACGTATTTAATGGCTATAGATTCATTCATTGTATCAAGCGATAACACCAGTGTAACCATATGGCCGATAATGACTGGAGGCATGCCCGGCACCGTTGATATACCAAAGAGTATCTGGATGATAAGAATAGGGAACTCGACTGTTGATAGGCTAAGGGCGCTGGGGATAAATATATCATATGTGGATACCACGCGGTTCATCTACGTATATAACTTCCAGGATACCTCGATAATTTCACCGGTATTTGACTCGCCTAACACACTTCCATTACTCTACAAGATGCTGATGGATGGAGTAATGTACTGGGCTGAGTTAAACAATAAGTCCTATACATTTAAATGGTTCACGGGGTCCCAGGGACTCCTTGATTCGTCAACAGCATCAAGGATCAAGGAGGTCACCGGTTTAGATGTCAAATACTATATTCAGGCACGATCTATTTCATCAATAAACACCAGACCCCTAGCTAATGATACATATATTAAACCATTTAGGATAATAATGGAGCCATTCATTAATCCATGGACTGGTCAACCCGTAAGGATTTCAACACCTGATGGTGGCAATGGTATACTATATAGTATCATAGTGTTCTATCAATTAAACCCCGTATCCTGAAACCCTTTTTCTTTTAAAGCATTTACAAACCCATAATATGGTTAGGTAGCAAGGTGCTGACGAATGTTTAGGAGAAGCAGGGATCCTTTGAGAAAGGCCTTAGAGACGCTTTACCATGTAAGGCTGTTAAGAAATAAAATCGACATGTTGTACAATAGGGTTAGTGAGAGAAGAGACGTGCTCTTTGAGAAACTAACTGACCTAGAGTCCAAGGGCGAGAAATACCTTGCAAAACGATACGCCGAGGAAATAGCTAAGCTCGATAAATTGCTTGCAAGGCTTGCGGCCGTGCAGCTGATATTAGAGAAAATAGACCTAGCACTCCAGTATGCTATAAACATGAGGGAGTTCTCGGGGCTAGCTTCGGAGATAAATAACTTGGTTAAAGATATGTCAAAGATACCGGAGCTCAATATACCTGACTTAAACCTAGTATTCATCGAGCTACAAGCATCAGCTAGAGAACTGAGTGAGGCAAGTGAGGCGAATAGTGTTGTAGACATTAACTACTCTATCTCGGAGGGAAGCGATGTAAAAAGAATACTGGAAGAGGCCAGGGAAGTTATGAAGAAGAAACTTGAGAACGAGTTAACAGTTTAGGCATGCTTAAAAAGATGGACAACCACTATAATTGCAGAGTATATCTTCTCTCTTCTCTAACAGTAGCAAAGCGTATTTTAAACCGGTCCAGCGTATCAATCAAGTCCTTCGTAACCCTCTTCAAGAGCTCGCCTGGAACAACTACTATATATTCACTGTATTCCCTGTTGAGTAGGCTGGAGCCAATCGCGTATGCAAGCATCTTGTACTGGTCTGATAAAGGCGTACCTGGATCTATCACCCATACCCCAACCACCTCATCTCCCTTCTCAGCAACTATATCTGGCTGGAGCGGTTTAGCATACCTGTTCTCCGATGCATCATACCCCATTTTTTCTAGTTCACTAACTACTTCCTCAATTAAGTGTTTTCTAGCTGGAGAGACCTTCTTTATCCCAATATACTTCTCTAGCTCGCCATGTTCCTCAGGACTGTAAAGCGTATATCTTCCCCTATCAACCCTGTAGAGGAATAGTTTCTCGGGGTCCTTATATCTATCCTTACTACTACTGTTAACTGTGACAAGATCTATTTCGAAATCCAAGCTCATCTCAGACCTTGAGGGATCCTTCTCCCTTGCCTTATCAACAAGCTCCTTACGTGTAAAATATATCTTTCCAGCCCTATATAATTCCTCAGCCGACTCCTTTAAGAGTTGCCAATTAGGCTTCTTCTCGACGCCCGGTGATTCATGGTTTTCACTACTACTCAAGACACCCACCATTAGAGTGAGAGCCCTCATGAATTGTTTTTGTTTTTATATGTTTATAGTTGTTGATGTTGGTTTATATTGTTTGATGTTGTTCTTCTGCTATTATTATATTATTGTATAATTTTTGCCATGTAGATGTTTCATCTTCTCAAACCAGCCTCGACTCCTCATCCCAAGTGTTTCGAGAAGGCTACAGGATCCTCAAGTACCCGGAGCACGGGCTCACCGGAGACAGGAATAGGGTGACATGCATGAATCTATTCCTTAAATCCCTTAATTCAAGATGCACGGGGCTCCGTTGTGCCAGTGAACGCCCCTAAGCCGTATGTAAGCCCAAAGGGGATATAGGGGGAACAAGGATGAAGAGATGAAACAAGCTTATATAAACCTATACCTATATAAGACCTGAACCCCTTTTAATTACGGCTCCTTAAAAATTAATTTGCCTCGGTGTTTTTTATTATTTTATCAACTACCTCCATGATGGCTTTAGCAGCCTCGCCATGTGGATAGGCCAGTAAATAGGGTATCCCCTTATCCACGGCTTCATTTATTAAAGGATCTAACGGTATCATGCCAAGGAGCACCGTGCCATATTTACTTGCGAGATACTCGCCTGTGCTTTTACCTAGCAGGTTGAACACTGTACCACAGACAGGACACTTGAAGTAACTCATATTCTCCACTATACCCAGTAGCTTGACATTATTCTTCGCTGTGAAGTTAACTGCTTTAGCCACAATAGTTTCTGTCAACATATTCGGGGCTGTAACTATTATTGCCCCAGTCATACTGGGGAGGGATTGAACAAGTGTTATGGCTGCATCACCTGTACCAGGAGGCATGTCGATTACCAGGTAGTCTCCACTACCCCAGGCAACTTTACTCAGTAGCTCTGTAATGGCTCTGGATACAAGTGGGCCACGCCACACCACCGGTAAATCAGGTGAGTCGAGCATTAGGTTTATTGCAACAGCCTTCACACCTAGCGGTCCTTCGACGGGAAGTATATCACCGTCTTCATCTGCGTAGTGTCTCGCTCCCTGTATACCGAGCATCAATGGTATCGACGAGCCGTGCACATCGGCATCTAATATGGCTACTTTTCTCCCTCTTATAGCTAATCCAAGAGCTATGGATGAGGAGATAAATGTCTTACCTACCCCACCCTTACCGCTTAAAACAATTATTTTATACTTATATCCCTCCAGCCTCTTTTTGGCATCATCGATTAGCTTGAAGACTGGTGTGAATGGGACTCGTTTCTCCCCGCTACTACTCATTAACATGCACCATGGCAATCATTTATAACCATGTTATCTCACTATACTCTTAAATAGTTTAAGGGTGCGTAGAGTAAATGACCTGTAGTATAGCACCTGGCAAGATTATCTTATTCGGCGAGCACTTCGTTGTAGAAGGCTATCCAGCGATCGGCCTAGCTGTGGGGCTCTACGCTAGAACATGCGTTGAGGAAGGGGATTTAAAAATCTACTCTAGGCAACTGGGGCCAATAGATCCCTCCTCCAAGGAGGCGAAACCATATATGAGGATCATTGAGGAGGCAAGTATAAGATATGGTTGCAGAGACAGGTATAGGATATATATAGACTCCGAAATACCCGTTGGAGCTGGAATGGGTTCTTCAGCAGCTGTAAACGTCTCCCTAGCTCACTCCCTACTGGAAACATGTGGCGTGGAGTTCACTAAGGAGGATGTCAGTAGAATAGCCTACCTGGGGGAAATCATGGTCCATGGTAAGCCAAGTGGCGTAGATAACACGTTATCCACTTATGGTGGACTCGTATACTACAGGCAGGGCTTATTCAAGCGCCTTAACACATCTTTACCAGAGAATACAGCACTAATAGTAGCTGACACAGGTGTTAAAAGGGATACAGGCCTAGTGGTTAGAGAAGTATTAGAGAGATATAGGAGACTAGGAGGGCTTGGCAAGGCGATTTATGAAGTAGCTGGTAGACTAGTCGAAGAAGCAGCAGTAGCCATCGAGAAAGGCGATGTAAGTAGGCTGGGTGAATTAATGATCGTTAACCATGGATTACTCTTCGCGATGGGTGCCTCAGCCTGGATAAACGACTACCTTGTCTACAAAATGATTAACAATGGTGCTCAAGGAGCAAAGCTGAGTGGTGCTGGGAGGGGGGGTATAGTTATAGGGATAGCAAGACTGGAGAACACTGGTAAAATAATGGAGGCACTGAAGACCGAGAAGGTTAACGCATACCTGGTTAAACCGGATTATGAGGGTGTCCGCTCAATAAATACTAGGGTTTCCCCATGAAGCATTAAATAAAGCCGATGCCATTATTTAAATGAGAATGATGAATATAGTGGTCTATGAGACATGATTAGACTCCCATGGGCTGACCCCTATGATGGATGAGAATAAGCCGGGAAACGGGAAAATTCGGATACGCGTAACCCGTGAGATATTGGAGAAATTAAACTCTATTCTCCACGAGTTTCTCCCATCGATTTACAGCTATAACAATTTAATCAAGGGCGAGAAATACTATTTAAAACCAGTCCACATAGTCTCCAGGAAACTACCCTCCGGCTCAGCTGTGAAATACTATTACTATGGAAGATACTGGTATAAAATCGAGAAAAACAATAAAAGCATTAAATGGATCTACCTTGGTAAAGAAAAACCATCGCCAAACCTTCCCGACCCACCGGAGAATCCACTTGAGGGCCTCGTAGTAAAGAAGATTGATGATGGAAACATGGTGGAACTAGTAATCGCTAGCGAAGAATTATTTAGGAAACTATACGATAAGCTTTTCCAGCATTGAAACACTGTTTTCCCATTCTATCCAACCCATTATACAATCCTTACCGGCACATCCTTGATGCTGCATCTACAAGGAAGGGATCCCTATTAGCGGATGCTATTCTAAGTGGATCCCTTATCCTGGTTCAGTCAACTATAGCCAAAATTTATAACTGGACAATGATATAATATACAAATAAGCCTGGTTTTAGGAATACCGGTTATCATGGGGACCAAGTAATGATAGTAAATATAGATGTGGCTAGCAGAGTTCTCAACAGGATACTTCTTAAATATCTCTCGGTATCCAGGGGAAGTCTAATAGCTAGGATGGCCTTCGCCAATGAAGGAGAGCTGTTCAAATATCTGAAGGATACATGTAGAAATACTATATGTATAGCATTAATTCATGCTGGAAACGTGAACGGCGAGATATATGTTACGCAGGAAAATATAGTGGCCAGCTACCTCGAGGTTGGGGGAGAGCAATTGAATGGCGTCAACGCATTGAATAAGCTTAAAGAACTTAACAATGGGTATGTTGAAGTATATAGCTTTAACCCCCAGGTTATAAGCTATATACATAAACACATTGATACATTGATAAAGGAGGTAAGAAGCGAGGCTAAAACATCTGGCAAAATAATGACGTCTATGAATACTATTCTAAGATTAATAGACATCCCCTGCTACATCGATGAACTAGAATTCATGAATGGAGAGGAAATGATTTACGTCGATGCTGCATGTAACGATGAAGATCTTACATTATATATCATTCTTATATTACTCAGATTGCTCGACTCATACTCTATATCTCCCTCGGTGATCAATTATTCTGTAAGACTGAAAACCCTGGAGCAAGGAATTATAAAGGAGAAAATAATGAAAAAATATCTGGAAATCCCTGATGATACAACCAGGATGATATACCTTGAGCTACCAATGATTCTCGCATCAGTTGGCTCGCACCTCCTCAACATTGAAATAAAGAGGCAGCGTGGAAAGATCATCCTCAACATTGAGGCTACACCACCTATATTTACCATGGAACCCGACGAGCTAGCCTCGAGGATCTATAATGCTCTTAGCAGATACATCAGTAAACTCGAGGTCAACGTGGAATATACAGTGAAAACTCCCGTGGGTCCGGTGAAAACCAGGGGTAAAGCCCCCTAAAACCATCACATTGTTCACGACCCTCAACAATAAACTTTAATAATTATCCGGGGGAATTAATATTGTCTGTATTAAGGTGATTAGGATAAACCAATTTTGATGGATGATTAGGGTTGAACCAGGAATTAGCAGGCAGTATCACCGAGCTGGTTGTAGGGGTGGCACTTGCCTACTCACTGCTACTTTCCATAGGTTTAACAGGGTATATAGGTTATAAACCCCACAGAGCCAGCTTTAAGGCGAATAACTATGAACTAGTTATTGTTTCAAAAGCTAATGAAAAAGTACAGAGGAGCCTTATAGAGTCTATAAAATACCATGTGTCAAGGTTCGGGCATGTAACCCTTGTTGTTGACGAGGGGGCTCCACTACTTAATACCCTGCGTTATTTCAAAGGGGTGAAACTCATAGTCGTCCCATCAAACTATAGAAGGGATTTAATGGGGAAGGGAAGGGCCTTAAACTACTTCGTAGAACACTTTGTCTCCCCAGATAAATGGTATGTATTCATAGATGATGACAACCTTATTTTAGATGATTCATTCCTCTATGAGATACCTTATTACGAGGCAAATGGTTTTGTAGCAGGTAATGGAATCCTGCTTCCCAGGCCGGGTAAAAGTAAGATGGCTTATGCAATGGATTGGATCAGGTATATTGATGATCTAACCCTTTACAGATTCTTCACAGGCTTACTGGGAAAGCCCTTGATAGGGTTGCATGGTGAGCTCTTAATAGTTAAAGGCGCTGTTTTAAAGGAGATAGGCTTCAATAATAGATCCCTAACCGAGGATTTCAGGTTTGCGATAGAATTGGTCAAGAGAAAATATAAGACATGGCAGTCTAATACCAGGATCTCGATAAAGAGTCCAAATAGTATAAGGGATCTAATGATTCAACGTGGACGATGGTTCAAGGGCTTGATAAGCGATATAAAGTACTCGCCGACACCAATGAAGCTCATAGTTGGCTTTAGATCCTTTGCATGGGTTCTTAACTCAATTATCTCAATAATGTTCTTCCCGGTTCTAATATATCTAGGCCTAGTATGGTATATACTACCTGGAAGCCTCTATTATTTCGCATCATATACCTATGGAGTAATTAGAAGCAAAGAGCCATATCTATTTTTCCTCATACCATTATTCGGCTTCATAGAGGCTTCATCAAGGATTTATGGATTAATCGAGGTAAGTGATTTCATAGTAATAGATAAAAACTAGGACAATTATAGTAAAACCTATCTATAGGGTGGATAAAATGAGATATTATAGTCAAACATATAGATTCAGATATAATGATGCATGCTTATTCTTTGGTAGCGGTGTTCTCCGTGAGAAACTCGGAGAAAACGTGAAAAACCATAGAAAGGCATTACTCATCACCAGTAAAAATGCAGCAAAGGTTTCAGGAGCACTCGACACAGTGGTTGAAGCCTTGAAGAGAGAGAACATAGAATATTTCATTTATGATGGGGTCAAAGCGAATCCTTATACAAGTATGGCTGACGAAGCTGGTAGAATAGCTGCCGAGAACAGGGTTGACTTGGTAATAGCTATAGGTGGGGGCAGCGTAATAGATACTGCTAAATTCGCCTCGATAATTGCCACTACAGGCTTTAAGGCTGTAGAAATCCTGACAAATCCATCCCTGTCATCGAATGTCACGCGCTTACCACTGATAGCCGTGAACCTCACCCATGGAACAGGCAGCGAGATAGATAGATACGCCGTATTAACAATCGATGGAACCATTGAGAAAAGAGGGGTAGCCGTGAGATACCCGGATGTAAGTTTCGACGACCCGCTTTACAGCAGGACCCTCAGTAAGGATCAAACAATATATACAAGCCTGGATGCATTCTATCATTCATATGAGGCAGCTACATCAGCATTCTCCAACTTACTATCAATAACTCTCTCCAAGGAGGCTATAGAGATAATCGCGGAAACCCTGCCTAAAATACTTGGAGACCTAGATAACATAGAGTACAGGACCAAACTACTATATGCATCGATGATAGCCGGCATAGCTATCGATCAATCAATGACTCATTTAAACCATGCTCTTGAACACGCTTTCAGTGGATTACACCCGGAGCTACCCCATGGGGCAGGTCTCGCCATACTGGGACCCATGGTCGTATACTACACGCATAAAGCTGTCCCTGAGGTCTCAGCTCAACTATTAAAACCATTGGATCCGGGAATTAAACCGGTGAGTGAGGATGCCGAGAAGGCATATAAAGCCGTCAGAGACTTCCAGTCATCAGTAGGCCTCGATAAGAGGTTAAGTGATTATGGAATAGATAGGAGGGATGTTGAGAAAGCAATAGAGTTCGCCGTGAGAATGATCAACACGCGGTATACGTCTATACCATTTAAACCCAGTAGCGATGTCTTAAGAGATATAATTGAGAAATCCCTCTAATCTCCTGAGGCATCTAGATACCGTAGTTTTATCTTGCCTGCAAACGATGCCAATTTCTTCAGCATATATTCCCTCTCCTTATTCCCCGTTTTTAAATCGCTCAGCAGTTTGATGAAGAAATCTATTGTTTTATCAATATGCTCTACCTTAATAGGGTATGGTACACCGTCTTTACCTCCATGGGCATATGCATATATAAATGGATCCATGATACTCGTTGTGGGATCCCTAAGCGATGGCCTGTAGCCATATATAAGGTCAGCCACCAGTGCTAGAGCCCTTATGATCTCAGCACCAACACCCTGTATACGTAGTAATTCGTCAAACTCCCTTAAACCCCTCTCCTTTATCTCCTCAGCTATTTTCTCCATTAACCTAATATTAGATACTGGGCGATAGTATCTGGGACACTCCTTGATTAAATTCCGGTTTCCTGTTTTCCTAGTAATAGATCCACTACTACTCCATGAAAGAATAGAGTGTTCGCCCCGGAGGAGACGGTTAACTTCCCCAATATTTTGAAGCAGAGAATTAACCGGGGTTGATGCAACTATCTCAACAATCGCTCTCCGTGCATTTAGGCTGTCTGCATCAACGAGGTTGAGTGAGGGCTCCATCTTCACTGACGCTACACCGGAATGCGGGTCTCTGTTGGTCGTTAACGGGTGGCTACTGGTGAAGATATGGTAGCGTCTAGCTATCCCTAACTCCTCATTTAAGCCCTGCTGTATAACGAGTATTCCTCCCCTGGAATCGATGACCAAGCCATGAATATAGAGGCTGTAGCCATCTTGAAGGGCCACCCCATCTATTTTGGCAGCCATTCTACTGGTGTCAACAACGGTATTGTAGTCAACTACATCTCCCACTAACCATGCTTCTTCGACCACATTGTGTGAATCACGTCCCTTACCGCCCAAGACAGCTATCTCGTTATCTCTAAACATACTTGGTGGGAACATGTTTTTCAACACATATAAAACAATTGTGGTTGATCCACTGCTATCCCAATCCATACCGATGACATTGTTGAATGCCTGGAACCATAATGGGTCTGAGAGACGGGTTAATAATTCCCTCGGGCCATAGTATTCAACAATATATCTAGCTATTAATCCACCGAGCTTCTTCATTCTCTCAAGCAGAAACAATGGCACATGTCCATCATGCAGGGGTAGCTCAGCAAAGCCGCTTGACATCCTACCCACTTATCCCCATTATTAAATAGGTATAAACCATCCTTTAAACCATGATTATTAATCTAGGGTAGCAACGTCAAATGGTTTCACACCCTCATCCATTAAAGCCGGAGTTGATGTCTGCAATGCTGAATATACAGGTTAGAAAGCCATCTAGAATGCTGAGCGGTATAACAGTTGTAGCTGTTATGACGCATCCCCTACCCTGCCCAGGCGAATGCGTTTATTGCCCAGGTGGACTGGGATATAATGCCCCGAAAAGCTATTTTGGGAATGAACCAGCAGTGAGAAGGGCTAGGAGAAACCAGTTCCACCCGTTTAAACAGGTATACGAGAGGTTGAGGCAGTACGAGGCACTCGGCCATAATCCAAGTAAGTTAGAGGTAATAATCATGGGGGGCACCTTCCTAGCCCTCCCGGAATCCTATAAGAAATGGTTTATCGCAAACATATATGAAGCATGTAATACCTATCCCTATGGAAGCCCACCTTTAAGAGTCGACCTAGAGTCAGCTATCCTAAGAAACGAGACCAGCAGGTATAGAGTTGTAGGATTAACAATAGAGACAAGGCCTGATTATGGAAGAGAAAGACATGCAGATGAAATGCTGCACTATGGGGCTACAAAGGTCGAGCTAGGTGTTCAATCAATATATGATGATGTATTAGAAATAGTGAGGAGAGGGCATAGTGTAAAGGATACAATAGAGTCAACACGAATACTTAGAGATGCCGGCTTCAAAATATGCTACCACATAATGCTCGGTCTACCAGGTAGCAATCCTGACCGGGATCTAGAAATGGTTAAAGAACTATTCACCAATCCCGATTTTAGACCGGATATGCTGAAGATCTACCCCACCGAGGTAATAGAGGGAACAACCCTCTACACTTGGTGGAAAGAGGGAAAATATAAACCATACAGCGATGAAGACGTTATAGAATTAGTCAGCGAAATGTACCGTTACATACCTAAGTACGTTAGAGTAATGAGAATACGCAGGGATATCCCAGCAGATGAAGTGGCTGCTGGAACAAGATACGCTAATCTAAGAGAGATGATCGAAAAGAGTGCTATTGAGAAAGGCATAGAAATACAGGAGATAAGGTTTAGAGAGGCCGGGCTCCAAATGTATAAATACGGTAAAACCCCTGATCCCAGTAGAACCAATATAACCAGGCTGACATATGAGGCCGGTGGGGGTATCGAGGAATTCCTAGCCGTGGAGGACACGGCTTCAAATATATTAATAGGCTTCCTAAGAATGCGCGTGCCAAGCGAGAAAGCCCATAGATGGGAGATAGACAGAGATACTGCTATTATAAGAGAACTACATATCTATGGCCCTGAAACACCTGTAGGAGAGAAAGGTGTATGGTTCCAACACGTAGGGTGGGGTAGGAAATTAGTTGAGAAAGCCGAGGATATCGCCCTGAATAAATATGGGGTTAAGAAAATACTCGTGATAAGCGGTGTCGGCGCCAGGGAGTACTATAGGAGACTAGGGTATTTCCACCCACCGGAAAGCCCATACATGTTCAAATATCTTAAGTAAAAATATTAGACTACAGCGACTCCTTCACAGACTTCTTGAATATCTCTAACCCTGTTTTAGCTTCCTCCTCGCTTATCACTAATGGCGGGATAAGCCTTATCGAGGATTTCCCGCAGGGCAGTAGCACTAGTCCATTCCTCAGAGTCTTGGATACAATCTTGTTCCTAAGCGCTGGATAAGGAGTCTTAGAGCTTTTATCCCTAACTATTTCAACACCCCATGCTAACCCGATACCCCTTACATCCCCTACTTGTTCGACTTCGTGCTTCAACTCATTTAACTCATCCCTGAACAATGATTCGAGTCTTCCCACGTGTGGAAGTAGCCTCTCAACCACTTCCAGGGTTTTCAATGCTGCTATTGATGCAAGGGCATGACCACCGTAGGTGTTGCTATGTATCCCGGGTTGTTTAAAGTCGAGCTCGCTCCTGAATATAGTGGCACCTATCGGTACAACGCCACCGCTTAACGCCTTAGCCATTGATATGATGTCAGGGGTTATTCCAAAATGCTCTATAGCGAACATTTTACCGGTTCTTCCAACACCCATTTGCACCTCATCAATCGATATCAGTATCCCATACTTATCGGCCAATTTCTTCAACTCCATGAAGAACATTGGTGGAGGCACCACGTATCCACCTTCGCCCTGTATGGGTTCAACGAATATTGCGGCAACCTCATCGGGTGGTACGAGTTTATCAAGTATGTATTCTTCTATGAACTCTATAACTCTATTGACTAGTTCAGCAGGCTCCTCATAGCCGTCGATATGCCAGGGATTCCTATATGGATTAGGGTATGGTGCATGAAATACCCCGGGCATCCATGGGAATACCAGTTTCTTGTGAATGTTTTTACTAGCCGTTAATCCCAGGGATCCCATTGTCCGCCCGTGGAATCCACCAAAGAATGCTATGAAGAACTTTCTCCCAGTTGCCTGTCTAGCTATCTTTAAAGCAGCTTCATTAGCCTCTGTACCGCTATTCGAGAAGAACACCTTCCTAGGTATACCCCCAGGGGCTAGCTCGGCGAGTCTCTTAGCCAGCATGACCTGGTATGGGTTGAAGAAGTCTGTGCCGGCTCCATGGGCGAGCTTTTCTAACTGCTCTACAACAGCCTTCTTTACCTCTGGATGTGTTGGATAACCTAGGTTGTTCACTCCTATGGCGCTTGAGAAATCAAGGTACTTGTTTCCATCTACATCATATAACCATACACCCTCTCCTCTCTCGATTACCAGGGGTTGTTCTTCTGGGCTATGAGTTGTTGTTGCAACGTATTTGAAGTGTTCCTCTATCCAGTATCTAGACTTACTGCCTGGTGAGCCTGGCTCTACTCTTACCTCGGGCTTCAATAATTCGACACCTCTACATCCTATATATATCTACACATATAAATACATATGGCATAGACTATAAATACTATTCAACCGTTAAGCTCCATTGGAAACCGGGTAAAGTCATCTACATATGAAACCGGTCAGACGCACTCAAAGGATTCCTCACTACTCGGAGAGTACAGCCTTCTTCATCCCGTTTACTATTGATCACTGATATTCCCTTTAAATACTTGCCTGGGCTGCGTCTATGTTCTCTTAATAACATTGTTATCAATAAATTAATAAATAGGTGATACATATAATATGTCAAGGGATCGATATGAGCGACCAAAACACATACATATACCGCTTGTGGAGCATCTGGGTTAAAACACCTATGCTTAAAGACAGTGATATACTAGTGGCATCAGCATGTCTACCACTGGTCAATCCCGGGTTATTCAAGGAGTTATCGAGGAACAGGATTGTATTACTAGCATGTCCCGAGGGAGAGCCGCCTGCCATCTATGGAAAACTAGCAAGCATTATCAGGAGCTCGAGACCTAGGAGTATTACGGTTGTGACTATAGATGGAAGCCCCATTGCTTCACCTTACATGCAAGTGCTAATGAGGCAGAGTACATACTTGGTGAGAAAATATCGAAGAAGCACTACGTGGTGGTTAATTCAAGCGAGCTCAAGGAGATAAGCCCTGACTCTATACGCATTGCAAGATATTTATCACTCGTCGACGAGCTGATTAAAGAGAAGCCAGAGATCCTTGAGAAGCTTAAGGGGCTCAGCATGGAGTACCAGAACTACTTAAGGATGAGAGGAAAGAACCGTGACTAAAACAATTATGGGTATTGCTAAATCCGGGAATACTACTGAGGAGATGAAGAGGCTCAGCGAGATAGAGGATGTTCCTGTTGAGAAGATCAGGGAGAGAATAGCTTCTGGTAGAATAGTTATTACTAGAAATATTAGACGTGAGAGTATAAGAACTACTGGGATAGGTGAGGGATTATATACAAAGGTGAACGTGAATATTGGGACAAGCGGCATGCTAGTAGATATTGAAATGGAGAAGAAGAAGGCTCGCATAGCCGTGAAATACGGTGCCGACACCATTATGGATCTAAGCACTGGGGGCAACCTAGATGAGATAAGGAGGATTCTCTTAAAAGAGGTTGAGCCACTACCACTGGGCACAGTCCCAGCGTATCAAGCATGGATTGAAGGCGTTAAGAAATACGGAGGCGTGAGCTTCCCGAGTGAGTGGTTTATCGAGTTTGTTGAGAGACAGTTGAGGGATGGAGTTGACTTCATGACCATTCACTCAGCGCTATCCCTTGAACTAGCTAGGAAAGCAGTTGCTAGCACACGAATAATGCCGATTGTGAGCCGGGGTGGGGCAATGCTTGCTGTCTGGATGTTGGAGAACAATGAGGAGAACCCGTTTAGGCAACACTGGGACTACTTATTAGAATTGTTCAGGGAGTATGATGCTGTTATAAGTATAGGGGACTCCCTAAGGCCGGGTACTATAATGGATCAACACGATGAGTTACAGGTAACCGAGTTGATAGAGATAGCCAGACAGGTGAAACATGCTAGAGAGCACGATGTACAAGTGATCGTCGAGGGACCCGGACACATGACGCTGGATCAGATCACTAGTAACATCACTTTAATGAAGAAACTAACTAATAAAGCCCCCTATTACGTCCTAGGACCACTGGTCACCGATATAGCTATGGGCTACGACCATATAGCCGCCGCCATAGGCGGCGCCATAGCTGCTGCTCATGGAGCAGACTTCCTCTGTTATCTAACACCAGCAGAACATCTAAGTCTCCCAACCATAGAGCAGGTCAGGGAGGGATTAGTGGCCACTAGGATCGCTGCACATGCAGGCGATATAGTGAAACTCGGCAAAAAAGCCTACCGTAGAGATGCTGAGCTAAGTGTTTTCAGAGCTAGGTTGGAATGGGATAAGGTACTTGAATACGCTTTCGATATTGAGAAGGCCAGAGAGATCTATACACAGTTCCCAGTATCCACTAGGGGTTGCAATATGTGTGGACAATACTGCGTCTTCCTATTGCTCGATAAGTTATTGAAAAAGCCAGCATTAAAACAGTGAGGGTATTGATGTAGTTTCAGGTATGAGGGTTTTAAGGTTTTTGTAGGTTCTTTAATGCCCTTCTAGCTCTCAGTGCTGTTGGGCATGCTAATGCTGTAGAGCTTATAAGCTTTTAAGGGCTGATAAATTCATTGAGTGATCCTTAGTTCCCAAGACCCATAACAGTCTGTGGAGAGGGAGCTAGGGGAAACCGTGGGCGGGAAACAGTAAAGAATTAAACAATAGTTGTTTTTCTAAATAACTCTAGGCATGTTAGCTCCCTGCTCTTACCTGTATCTTTATCAATTATCTTGAAGGAGGCTAGTTTATCCTCAAGCAGGCACACTAGCATCATGTATTCTAATGGTGTTGTCTCACTATCCCTCATGAATGATGGTATTGCATATATCTTTAACTCCGCGTTGTTTTTCCTAAACACATTGTTGATGAGACCGTAGATCCCTGAGAGGACTGGTGCATCTCTCTCTAGGTTGAATAAATTACCTGATAAACTCTCTGATACCACCTCTCTGAACAGCTTACTGGTTTTATCCATATAGGTGTAATCAATTACTATAGTATTCAACAAGGATTTTACACCAATTTCCATGAGGTGACCAGTAAGCCTTAGAATGTTCTCGAGAAGACCCACCTGGTATTTCTCAAGTATTATACGTGTTAACACACTGTTAAGCCGGTCCCCCAGGAACTCTGCATCTATCCCATCTAAATCATTGGAAACACATCTGAGAAACTCCTTGTATGCATTAATACTTATAAAAGGCGATACCTTCACTAGTACCTGTTTTGAATCAGCAGGTAGGTTAAGCCTGGATGCCTCGTCACCAGCCACCTTATCCACGCAGGCTTTAACTATTTCTGGAACATTATCTCTGACATCCTCTCTTTCGCCGCGAATAACATGTAGTATTGTGTCAGTAAGAATACTGTGTATATTCTCCCCAGCCCATGCCAACGTCCTAAAACTCGTCATGAAGTAATGGTAGTCGGCTGGGTCATTCTCTACTAGGAGCAGGGTCTTTAACTGATCCAAGTAACTCCTAATACTAGCTGGCACTAGTATAAACAATATGTTTGACTCAAGGAGGAGCCCTATAAGCAGGTATGTGAGGAGCGGGGCTGTAATGATCAACCTCTTTAAATAACCTTCAACCTTGTCGACAACTATCTCGACACTACCGGCTTTACCGATATTAAGGCAAACATCTTTTGAATCACTAGTTGCCTCGAGAGTACATATGATTCTATTTAAATCAGTGAAGGAAACCCTATCCTTTCTAACATCTCTTATGGTTTGTACTACACTTTCCACTAGATAGGCTATTTCACTAGACCTGCAGAAAACCCCTTTAATAGACTTACATATTTCACTGTATGGGTCAAAGTATTCTTTTAATTCCCCATACCTCGGTATAGGCGACTCGATTAACCTGAGAAGCGTTCCCTTACTAATTCCCTCTCCCTCACTAGACACCAGCTCGCCCACTAATTCTCTCGCCATATTCAATATCTCATTTAGAAGCGTTCTCCTGATAATATGTAATGAGTCCTCGTTGAGTAGTTCAAGTATTTTTTCAGTAAACAAATATGTGGCTGAGTGGTCATGGCCTGTATAGTCAATCGTAATGAGGACTGTATCTATCGATCTGCCCCTAATAATCGAGGTAAATGGCAAGAAGTGCCTTGAATGCTGTGTACCCTTCTCATATATCCTCGTAAATACCTTGGATGCAATATAATGATCCGTTAATTTCATTATATTGTTTATCCTACTGCTTTTGCCTGACTGGGAAAAGCCTATAAAGCCTACTATTAGCGGTCTGCCATTTCTCCGCTCTTCAGGCATGCACAGCATCCTCGCATTCATGAATTATTATTAAATTTTTTATAAATTATTAGAGCTGTCCAGGTATATTATAATTTAGTTGAGAGTGGCGACCATGGAGGACTGGGTTAAGAATACTGTAGCATTATCCCTCTTATCATTAATACTTGGAACAGCCTCGGTAATACTGTTGGGCAGGTACTCCATGTACATTGTCATGAGTCTCTCCATGTTAACACCAGGTATTATTAGTTTTACTCTCCTATTTCCATACCATCTCTCATCAGATATTACTGGGAGGGGTATACTGCCTAGAGGCAGCAGTGAGATCAAGCTATTTATAGCTTCATACCTTCCGATCTTAGTATTATACATACTACTCTTGCTAGGATACGGCCAGGATGCTGCTGCCATCCTTAGGGGATGGCTTATCCCTATCTTAATCATACCAGGCCTACTCATGGTTGTGTTAATGCTTCACTACGGGTTATATAAGCCTGTCACGCGTTTTCCAGTTAAAATACTGGTGGCATTTATAATATTACTGGTTGACACAACCATATGGGTTTACATAATACTGGCTGCAGGAATAGCCGTGGCCAGCTGTATTGAATTAGCTACACTATATCTACCCATCAATATTGAGGTATTTCGCCAACTAGTAATCGAGACATTATTTATAAGTGTACCAGCTGCTTCACTGGTTCTAGCATTAATAGATATAACCATGTATAGGAAGCAACGTATCAATCAGGTCTCGAAGCATGGGCCTCTTCTATATCTATATAGGAAATACTTGCTTTCAAAGATATTTACACGGTTAACCACGAGTCATTTAATAGTGCTACCCCATGGGCTCTACGATGACATCGTATTATTTGTAGAGAAATAGGGCTCTTCATGCCTCAGCCAATCATAATAGATGCCACCCTAGCATTTTTCAGAGATGCTATTTTCTTAACTAACTCATCCACCGTTTCCGTAATCTCCCTGAGTCTTTCAAGGGTTTCAGCTTCAGCATATAATCTTATCTTAGGCTCTGTACCACTGATCCTTATCAGTACCCATGAGCCATCATGGTACTCGAATCTATAGCCATCTACATTAATTATATTCGATGGCTCTCCAAGCCTGCCCTTCAACTCCTCCACCAGTTCCCTGTACACGTCTACCCTGACCTCGGGCGGGTCAAGCACGTAGCTTCTTCTATCCCATGGGTAGTCCGGTATTTTCTCCTCCTCGAGTATCTTTACGAGGGGCTTGCCTCTTTCAATAATTAATTTAACAAGTAAGGCTGCCTGCCTTACTCCATCAACCCATGTGCCCCATGAGGTATCAATTAACTTCCATGGCTCTCCAGCCATGATGACGTTGCTTGCTCCGAGTTCCTTAACTCTTTCATGGGTTTTACCGAGTATGTATCTCTCAAGTCTGCCGCCGGCTTCCTCAACAACCTCCTCAATCACTCTACCAGTGTCCACGCTAACTATCACTAGCCCCCTTCTCTCCTCCAAGAGTATTTTCGCGAACAATGCGAGCAATCTATCCTGTCGAATAAAGCCGGCATGGCGATCTAGGACTGCTAATCGGTCCGCATCGCCGTCATGCGCTAGAATCACCGCTGGCTCGACGCTACCGTAGAGTGGTAATAGTTTTTCAAGTACATCCTTCCTAGGTTCAGGAGGTCTTCCCGGGAAAAAGCCGTCTGGACTACAGTTTACGGTAATAGGTATCCCACCTAGTAATCTGGTGACTAATGGTGTTACATGGTATGATGCCCCATTAGCGCAGTCTATAACTACCTTGGGTTGCCAGGCTTTTTTAACCGGGGTAGATGACTCGACGAGGTCTTTAATATAGTTGTCTAATGGGAGAGGATCATGGTTGGATTTGGCGGACTTGTTCCATTCAACCGGCTTCAACGGTGTTGAGACCAGCTCCTCGATTTTCTTCTCCAGCTCACGTGTAAACTCATACCCCTCCACATCATAGAATTTAAACCCATTATACTCAGGGGGATTGTGACTGGCTGTCACACTGATACCTATACTCTTATATTTTAACCCGGCATATCCTGCCACAGGAGTTGGAGCTAGTCCAATGATGCTGGCATCTATTCCTCCAGCTGTTATCCCTGATACTAGCGCGTGAACCAGGACATGGCTAGTGGTCCTTGTATCATAGACTAAGTGGCTGGTATCCGACAACCCCAGCCTGCCGAGGCTGAGGCCTATCCTATATGCAAGGATGGGATCCAGTTCTTCAGGGTACTTCATTCGTATA